>JBGOTY010000127.1:0-8945 GCA_041476745.1 Verrucomicrobiia bacterium
CAGCCATGACGACGCAAGATACCACAGCCGCCAGGCCGGCGACGAGTAATCGGCGATGGAGTGTTTCCGCCATCACCTTCACTATACATGCACCTAGGATGCTTGCTCCACGCGAATCGCCCCGGCCCGCCGACGCATCCAAATGCCAGTGAATCCTGTTGAGAAGTTCCTCGGATCTGTGTTCGGCTGCTGCGATGTCGAGCGGCTCCTGTTCGAATATGTGCAAGGGACCCTCGATCCGAAGGTAAAGCGTCGGCTCGACGACCATTTTCGCGATTGTCCGCCGTGCATTGAGTTCCTGCGCACCTACCGGCAAACCATCGACGTCACCCGGCGATTCTGTTGTCGCAATGTGGAGATTCCGTCGACCGTGCGCACGAAACTAGAGGAGTTCATTCGCGCTGAATTTTAGGATTGGCGGACGCTTATCAGGCTTGAAACCGCGCGCATTATAGTGCATCAAAGGCTGTCGCAGAGTGGTCGTGCCCATGCTCATGTCGAAAACGGACGCCCAAATCGATGACGTTCAGTTGGTCGCGCGCCTCAAGCAGCGCGACAAATCTGCTTTGGAGGAGCTTGTCCAGATCCACGGCGCGAAGATGTACGGGGTCGCGCTCCAGTTTATGCGCAATGAGTCCGACGCGCGCGAGGTCATGCAGGACGCCCTCGTCTCCATCTGGAACAAGATCGGCTCGTTCGAGGGCAAATCGGCGTTCACCTCCTGGATCTATCGCGTCACCGCCAACGCGGGGCTGATGGCGTTGCGCAAGAAGAAACGGCACGAGAATGACGTCTCGCTCGATGCCGTCGGAGCCGACGATGACGACGCCCCCTTGCCTGCATTACAATTGAGCGATAAGAGACCGCTCCCCGACAAAGTGGCGATGACGGGTGAACTCGGCGAGCAGGTCCGCGCCGCGATCGACCAACTGCCGGAACCCTATCGCGTGGCCGTGCTCCTGCGCGACGTGGAGGAATTGCCGATGGCCGAAGTCATGCGGGAAACCGGCCTGAGCGAGCCGGCGTTGAAAAGCCGCCTGCATCGGGCACGCTTGGCGCTTCGTGAAGCACTGCTGCCGTACCTGAAAGGGCAGGACATACAGAAGTCATGAGCATGAAACGAATTATGGATTACTTGAAGTGCCTCTTGCGCCCGAGCGCCTGCTCGCATACAAAGAAACTGCTCTTCGACTTTGTCGAGGGTCAACTGACTCCCGAGACTCACCGTAAACTGGAGAAGCACATTGGCAACTGCCCCCCTTGTCTCGACTACGTGAATAGCTATCGGCGTACGATCGTGATCACGCATCACCACGGCCTGCCGGAAACGCCCATGCCGCCAGCCTTGAAGCAAAAACTCCGCGAGTTCATCGAACAGAACCCGGATTTGAAGTGACCCAAGACGCCGCGACGCCCTAACGCACCTTCGACGCCGTCATCTCCGTGCCGACCAACCGCAGCGCATTGTTCACCTGCCGCAACAGCCCCTCGGCCGGCTGCTTGAACGTAATCTCAATCTCCTGCCGCGCAGGATTCGTGCGAACCCGCAACACACTGGGCAGTTGAAGAATCTCCTCGGCAGCGCGCCCCAGGAATTCCGCCTCGCTATCCTCTCGCAATGTAAATCTCATCATCCCTACCTCGCCGACCGGACTTACGTAGTTCATGTCCCCTTCCCCGCCTCCTTGCCTGAAACCATCCCACACCAAAGAGACAGATGCGTGACGACATGCTGCCAAGTGTGTAGCACTAACGAAGCGGAGCCGAACATCCAGACCGAACCGGCCGTAATTTGACCTCCGTCGAGCTAACCCATTGCAAATCCGCATGTTAACGGGGGGGTTCGTTTCGTAATTTGTGTGTTTTCCGGCCTAATCCCTCCCCTTTCTGCCTTCTGACTTTCCGCTCTGCGCTATCCGCTTTCCTTCCCGATGTCAAAGAACCGTGGCAACTATACCCTTTCTACCAGACCATGTCCAGACAAATATCGCTTAACGATACACGACGCAGCAACACCCGGCCCCCGCCACCATCTCTGGCTGCTGTGGTAGGGCGCGACCGCCGGGCGCGCCGCTTCCCCGTCGTGGAAGTAAAGTTGTAGGCCGCGTGCCCCCACGCGGCGGGGGTTCGGGGTGTTCTCTGGGTTTCGGATTGCGACGACCAATCCTGCCGTGATACAAAGCCCTCATGAACCGGCTGCTCTTTGGCGACAGGGGCGAAGCCAGTCAAGCGCAGTTCCACGCCTTCACCGACGCGTGGGAATGAGCGACATCGCGTTCCATTGCGTGTGGTGCAGGCACCGACTTGTGGTTGACGATGGCGGGGCGGGAATAGAACTATCGTGTCCCGTCTGTGGGAAGAACATCACGATCCCGCCGAAGGCGATATGGCTGCCCGCAATCAATGAAGCATTGCGGAGAATCGTTCAAAACTACTTATCCGGAACGACTCGCAACACCCGAGTTCTTTTGAGAGAAGCAATTGTCGCGACCGGATACGATCCGGTGAAGGCGTGCGTAGGACGGGATAGCCCCGATGATTTGCTGATGTTCGACAGGTTAAATCTTGTGCTCGACACCAACACAGACATCGCCTACGGCTTCCGGCAGTTCGTGCAGTCTCAGACGGGTGTTTACGACTGGCCCGCGTGGGAACTTTTCCGCGCCGAGGAGCGGGAGCATCCGCGGGGCGATCCCGTATACAAGAGCGACGCGGCGATTGGCTGGAAACCGAGATGGCAACAGGCGGCGACGGATGCCGGTGATGACGATGCGCTGGCTGTATTCGATGCCATTGGCCGTATGGTGGCGCTAAAAGATTCCGGCATCTGGAACGCGCTCGGTGATGGCTGGGAAGATTCGCTTGGTCATCCGTTCCCGCCGTTCGCAATTGACAGCGGGATGGACGTGCAGGAAATCGACCGCACCGAAGCCGAGGCTCTCGGCCTCCTCGACCCTGAAGACACGGTCACGCCCCGCGAGACTGCTCCGCCACGTCCCATCCCCATCGAGGACGAGCGAATCACAGAATTCCTTTGGAACAAACCGCGTCCCTGTGGACATTGCGGCGAGGATCGGCCGACGAGACTTCTTCGTAACTGCGATGAATGCGGAGACTCGATCTGCCCGGCTTGTGCAACGAAAGGATGTAGTGGGCCAGAGCCTCCTCCAGAACCCCGCGATGCGATCCAGTGTTACAGTAGAGCAGTCGGTGAAATGGCTGGGCTAAGATTCCCATTTGAGAGGGATGTGGCTGAACGGTTAGTGCACTGGTCCAGCCGGGCCTTTGAATTCGGATTTGCCGCGCACCATCCCGACATTGAAGCGCGAGCACACCGGATGCTCGGTGAAGCGTTTGAGTCGCTCGGCGAGAAGCAGCGAGCGTTGCGGGAATATGAGCTGGCCGTGGAGAAAGACCCACGAGTCGGACTAACGAAACGAATTACATCGTTGCGTAAAGAGGGCATAAAATCATGAGTGACAGCGCGCCGCAGCCCAATCCGTTTGCGAAGACGGAATGAAGAGGCAAAGCGGAAAAGCAGGAAGAGATACCGTGATGACCTCCTCAAAACCAAGAGACTGGTACGCGATAGGGCAAGTTTTTGGCGGGCCGTTCCATTTCGATAACCCCCACAGTGGTGAACCGAGCGCACAGAAATACGGGGTGAGCGTAGGCGTTCAGATGTTGGCCGTAATGGATGTAGCCAACGGTCTTCCGTTCTACGGACGCCCTATCGCGAAAGTGCCCGGTCCATATAGCGCTGACGAGATCCTAGAGTTTTTGAACGAAGTATTCCAAATGCACGGTAAACCAAATAGGGGAGTACTGATCTCTAAAAGCGTCTGGCAATCCTCGCATGAGATGCTCCTGGACGATGACACGTCAGCACGCGGAGAACTGCTGAAGCAATTGGACATAAATATCGGTCCGATGGATGCAGCAGAAAAAGACAAACTCGCACAGGCCGTAAAAGCACTCGCCCTTCAAGTTGAATTTGATGACGAAAAGTTCGCCTAACTTACCCCTTCGTGCAAAGTGGTATGATCTCCTTGAGCTTTACGATGGCCTCATCAAAGGTGGAGACTACAAAGCCCGCTTTTTCAACAAATTCTATCGACCACTTGGGTTGCCGGCTTTCCTGCCAAATGATGATGAGCCTATCGCAAAAATCGCCCGGCCTCTTGGTATTTAGGGCATAGAAGTATCCTATTTCGATCCACGTGGCTTCCGCGGGAGCGATGCTGCCAGGGTTGGCAATCAGGATGTCCGCGCCTTTAATCCCATTGAGATCGTCAGGAAAATACGTGTCAGCAGACGTTTGATCAGAGTCTATTTCCCAGTCGTAGAAATCGCATCCAGCCATTCCCTGAAACAACTTTTTCCAGTTGTTGTCATGCTTATTGGACATCCCCGCCAGATACACTCTCACTTTTCGCGCTTCATTCATAATTCTCACAGGCCGGGCTCTACACGCTCGCCATCTTCTTCTGCAAATTTGCGTGGAAGTTTCCGAGCGGAAACTCGTCGTGGTGGACAAGGTCGATCCATTTCTTGGGATCACTCTCGTCGGTGATGGCGCGGGAGTCTTTCTTCCATTTTGACGCGACATTGGGCGGGACGTAGCGCGAAACCAAATCGTGCGCGGCGAGCCAGAAACTCATCTTCGAGGCGTCCGAGCCGAATTTGTAGAGCGCAAGCAGTTCCTGGCGCAGGCCGTCGATGCCCTCGTAAAGCTTGTCCCAGCGGACCGCGAGGCGGTTGTCGTGCCAAATGAGAATGTCATGTTGGTGCAGGTAGGCGAACAGGAGCTGCCCACCCAGTGCATCGTAATTGCGAACGCGTGTACCCGTAATGGGGAAGCGGAAGACGCGGTCGAAGAGCACCGCGTAGGTCACGTAATGCGCGAACGGGAAACCTTCCTGCGCGAGCCGAGTCGCTTCGCAGAAGGCGCGCAAATCGACGCGCAATTCCTCCAGGCCGTACATCCAAAACGGCGCGCGCTGGCGGATCATGAACGGATCGAACGGCAGTTCGCCGACGCTGTGCGATTTATCGTGGATGAAGTCCCACAGCGCGTAGGTGTCCATGATGAGCGGCAGCGAATTGAAAAAACATTCCATCTGCGGATGCATTTCGAGCCGCGTGAGGCGTGCCGCCCTGGTTACAACGCGCTGGTACCGCTTCGCTTCGCGGTCACAAAAGATCGTCGCGAAATTGTTCGTCCCCTTCCCCGCCACCGAAACCGTTTCGGGAAACAATACGGCGCACTCGCTATTGTAGCCCTCGGTAAAATCCACAAAGTGACCCGGCACAATCTTCCCGTTCTGGTATTGCGTCCGCTCCAGTTCCGCGAGCCACGCCGGCCACGGCACGCGGTAGATCATCGCCTCGAACCGCCAGTCCGACGACGCGTTCGGCGTGTACATTGGCATCACCCACAAATGTTCAATACCGTCGCGCCGCTGCGACTGCGGATTGAACAGCGCCAGCGACTTCGCGAAATCGGGTTTCTTGAATCCTCCGTCGACCCACCTGTCGAGATCGAGTAACACCTGATTGAGGTAGTCCGTCTCATGCGGGAACGATGACGCCAACGCTTGCACCGCGCCCGCCGCGGCTTGCGTGAGATGCCGCGCTTCGTCGTGCTTCTCGGAAGTGACGCTTCCGTCCGGGTCCTGCAGCATGCGCAACGCGTTGACCGCCCCCTTCAATGACGACCATGCGCCCGACTTCGCGGCGCTGGACGGCGTCGCCGGCACGTCACTGCTCGCAAACGTCGGCGCGGAACACCAATACATGACGTTGCGCCACAACTGCCGGTGATCGAACTCACGAATGTGGTTATCGCCGAAGAGCAGCGAATCCGTCACCACGACCACGCGCCCGTCACCGAATCCCGCCGTCCCAATCACGCCCGCGTGTCGCGGCACCGCGGTCGCGCCGGTGCGCCAAGCGATGCGCGCGTCTCCCGAAGCCGTGCACGTGCCCGCCTGATAGAAGCATGCGCGCTTGACGAAATGCGCGAGTGGCGTGCCCTCGGCCACGGGCTCGGCAAAAAACCAGGCTGGGTTGCCGTGGACGTTCGCCACTGTGTCCAACACCGACGAATTCTCGAGGTGCAGCCCGCACGGCGCAAGCAGGTCGTTGAGATTGTCGCCGTACTTGTCGTGCTCGTACTCGGAAACAACGAGCAAGCCGCCGCCCGCGCGGACAAATTCCTGAATGTCGGCGATTTCCTGCTCCGATAATCGCGGCGAATTCGCCGAGGTAGTGCGTTCCCATTTCGGGTCGCACGGATGCAGGAGCACCAACACATCCGCCCCGCTGAGCACGTCGCGCTGCAAGGGTTTGTCGAGGTTGCGGTGGACCGTGAAATCACTCGCGGCGAGGGTATCGGCGGCGATTTGATATGATGAATTGAGCGGATACTCCGGCTGCATTTCGCGGGCCCGCGCCTCGGAGATCGACCAGCTTTCGCTGTGGTACTCGTCGAAGAGGACACGGACCGATTTCCGTTGCGTGAGCGCGCTCATGATTCAGTGTAACCGGGTTGCGTCACTTCGACAAATCGACCACGTCGCGCACGAACGCTTCCACATCTTCCGCCGTCGAGTCCCACGAACACATCAAGCGCGCGCCGTGCGGGCCAACGTCCGTGTAGAAATGCCAGCCGCGCTCGTGCAGGCCGTCGAACACGCGTCGCGGCATGTCCACAAACACCGCGTTCGCCTGCCGCGGGTAAAGGACGCGCACGCCCGGCAGGCCGCGCAATTGCGTATCGAGGAGCGCGGCGGCGCGGTTGGCGTTTTGGGCATTTCGCAACCATGCGCCATCCTGCAGCAAACCGATCCATTGCGCCGCCAGAAAACGCATCTTCGAGGCGAGTTGTCCCGCTTGCTTGCAGCGGTAGAGAAAGTTCTGCGGGAGATTCTCGTTGAAGAACACGACGGCATCGCCCACCGCCCCGCCATTCTTGGTGCCGCCGAAACAGAGAACATCCACGCCCAGCTCCCAGGAAATCTCGCGCGGTTTCACACCCAGGGTCGCCACGGCGTTCGCGAACCGCGCGCCGTCCACATGCACGTAAAGACCGAGGTCGCGCGCCGTCTTCGAAATCCCGGCCAACTCATCGGGCGTGTACACCGTGCCAAGTTCCGTCGCTTGCGTGAGGCTCACCACGCGCGGCATCGAGGCGTGCACATCGCGCCGCGACCGCGCCGCGCGCTCAATGGCTTCCGGCTGGATCTTGCCGTTTTCGCCGCTGACCGGGTGCAGCTTCACACCGGGCGCGAAAAACCCCGGGGCATTGCACTCGTCCGTCACCACGTGCGAGTAATCGAAGGAAATCACGCTGTGGTAGGAATCGCACATGCTGGCGACTGCCAGCGAGTTGGCCGCGGTGCCGTTGAAGACAAAGAACACCTCGCAGTCCGTCTCGAAGAGGTCGCGGACAAGCTGTTTCGCCTTCTCGGTCCACGGGTCGTCGCCATAACCGGTCACGTGCCCCGCATTGGCCTCCTCCAGCGCCGCCCACACCTCGGGACAGATTCCAGAATTGTTATCACTGGCAAAATGCCGCGCGCGTTTCGCTTCGTCCATGAGCACCTCCCGAATTCAGTCGTCTTCACTGTGCCCGAAATTCTCTGAACATTCCAGCCAAAGCATTACCGACCGCGAAACCCACCGCGTAAACGATTCGTGGCTGCGTCAGGATCGTTGCTGGCGGCTTGAATCGCGTGGGAGTCGCCGTTAGACTCCGCGCTCAGTGACCACGAATACCTCCGAACGACGCTGGCACCGCGGTTTCTGGAGTTTGATCGTCACCCAGTTCCAGGGCGCCTTTAGCGATAACGCGCTGAAGACCGTGGTCACGTTTTTTGGATTGAGCCTTGCGCTGCCGGCTTTCTGGCACAGGTCGCTGGTGCCGATAGCGACCGGTGTGCTCTCCCTGCCCTTCATCCTCTTTTCGATGGCGGGTGGTTTCTTCGCCGACCGTTACAGCAAGCGCACGGTCACCATCGGTGTGAAAGTTTTCGAAATTGCGATCATGTCCTTTGCGACCGGCGCTTTCCTCACGCGCAATCTCTGGATGGGGATGACCGCGATTTTCCTGATGGGCACGCATAGCGCCATTTTCGGACCGTCGAAGTACGGTTCGCTGCCGGAGCTTTTGCCCGAGAAACAACTGTCGTGGGGCAATGGTATTCTGGAGCTGGGCACATTCCTCGCCATCATCCTGGGGGCGGCGGCAGGTGGGTATCTTTTTGACTGGTTCAGATGGCAACTGGCACGGGTCGGGTTCATCCTGATCGCCTTGGCGGTTCTCGGACTGATTACAAGCCTGGGCATCACGCGGGTCCCTGCAGCGGTCCCAACGCAAAAGTTCAAGGGGAACTTCCTCGGCGATTTGTTCTCGCAGATTCGGCTGATGCGACAAGACCGCGTGCTGTGGCTGGCGTGTCTCGGGAATATCTATTTTTCGTTTGTTGGCCAACTCGTTTTCCAAGGCGTGTTCGACCTCGGCGACCGGATGCATCTCACCGAAAGAAGCACCAGCCTGCTCGTGGTCGCTTGCACTCGGCATCGGCGTGGGCAGCTTTGCGGCAGGCTATTTTTCCGGCGGAAAAATCGAGTATGGCCTCGTCCCGCTCGGCGCGCTTGGTTTGACGGTCTTCAGTTTCGTTCTCGGGCGGCCCAACCAAACGTTCCACTCCCTCTGGCCGCTGCTTGGCGCGCTCGGGTTCTTCGGCGGCTTCTTCATCGTGCCGATCTCCGCGCTACTGCAGCACCGTCCCAGCAAGGAACAACGGGGGGCCGTGCTTGCCGCCAGTAACCAGCTCTCGTACGTCTCCATATTCCAGGCGGCGGGTGTGTATTGGGTGCTGACCTCACCGCTCAATCTCACGCCGCACCAAAAGTTCGACGTGACGGCGGTCAAGACGCTG
>JBGOTY010000128.1:0-8931 GCA_041476745.1 Verrucomicrobiia bacterium
CGTCCTCCATTGATCCACACGGCCAGCGCCAGCGCGTAGAGCACGCACATCATCGGCGACAGAAAAACCTGTTTCGCCCGCAACACGGGAACCAACACGCAACCCGCCGCCAGCGTCAGGACAAACCAGGTTAACCGCGGTGTCTCACCCTGGCCGAGGTACACCAGCGTCGTGGCCAGCAACAGCGGCGCCATCACAAACTGCGTCAGATGCCAGCTCGCCAGTGCCGCGAGCCAGAACAACGCGGCCAGAAACTGGTGGCGTTTCCGCTGGTCCTGCAGTGCGCGCACCGTGAAGAAGAGTGCGAAGATGATGAGCGGAATCGCAAAGTCTTCACGCAAAAAGAGGTTCTTCACGGTCCGGCCATAGCTCGGATACAACGCCGCGTAGAGCGCGCTGGCGAAGACCCCCGCCCCATCGCTGCGCCAGAGCGCTCGCGCCAGGAAGAAGACGCCAAACAGCGCCAGGCTGGAAACGAGACAGTCGTACCAAACGACAAAGACATGGAACGGCATCGAGGGATTCAGCCACCGGTACAACACGCCGACCGGCACTTCCATCGCCACGGTGAACTCCGCCCAGTCGTCAATCTTGTCGGGATACTGGACCGCGCGATCGCGCGAGAGCTGACCCCAATCACGGATCGGATGCGACGCAAAGAACTTCGCGAAACGATACTGAAACGCACCCTCGCTCCAGAATTGCCCGACCTCGTCCTGCGCGTCCCACGTCCGATTGGAAAAAATCTTCGCCGTCTTCAGGTGGACATGAAAAGCGTACAAGGCCGTGACCACTGCCAAACAAAACACAAGTCGCCGCCACGAGTTCATCGTGGCAGCGATTCTTAACCTCGACTGCCCGTGATTACAAACCCCTTGTGGCTGCCTTGTGGCAGCGCTGTCCATCTTCATTTACCCTTCCCTTGAGCGTTGAAAGTTGAGTGTTTGAGGTTGAATGTTGGTCCCTTTCCGCTCCGATTTCTGCCTTTTTTCTCCTCATTTTTGCCTTTCACCCCCCTAAATACCGCTTAAATTGGGTTCGTTTTTCCAAAACGAACCCAATTTCTCTGCCCTCATTCCAGCCACGGAACCAATTATCATTCAGTCACATAAGCGCCTATTTGATATCAAAATAAATTGGGTTCGTTTCGCAGAAACATATAGGAGGGCTCCCTTGGCCTTCAAAACGTCCTCCGTAGCCTTGGCGAAGGCGGGATTCCCCCGTTAGTGGCGCGGGCGTCCCGCCCGTGGCCTTTGATAGGCCGTTGTGCGCCAGTCTCCCGACCGCAGATCCCCCGTCCCCAATCCCCAATCCGGAATCGCCAATCCAAAATGCCCTCATATTTCCCCGACCCTATCCCACGCCATCGCGCGTGTCCAGCAAACTTATCAATTACCGATATACGGGCGGCCACCTTCCCACAAGCGCGGGTCCTTCCAGTTGTAGCTGCGCTTCTGTGAAGCGCAGGTTGTTAATTCCCCAAAATATCTAGCCGTCCGCAGCCTGAGTGGAGCCAACCTAGCGCAGCGAGCTGGGATCTTTTCTCGGAGCCCCGTAAACATTGGGATTCTAGAGGAGTGAAATTAGCCGAAAACAGCAAAAATGTCCCTTCGGAGCCATGTGCCACCCAAGTTATTGATTTGTTACGCAGGAGAGCCAGTGGCACTATGCCCGCATCATGAAAATATGTCGCCTGCTAGGGGCGGCGCTACTGTGGGTTGTCCTGCTGTCGCCTTCGATGGCGCAGGAACAAGATACTGCAAACCCTTATCCACTCATTACCCATTTCTTGGGGAAACATCGGGCATTTAGTGCCACCCTCGTCTCGGCGGTGCAATCCGAAGACGGTAGTGTAATGGAGATTGGAAAGGCAAAGTACGCTTATCTCGATGGGAAGATCCGGATGGAATCGGCGTTCTCCGAGCAATGGATGGCCCTGTTCGCCATGTCGGCACCGGATACCAATGCGATCAAACGGGCGGGAATGGATGCAATGGTCGAGATTTGTGTTCCTGACAAAAAAAAGATGTATGTGATTTTCCCGAATGCGAAGACCACTTGTGAAATGGATTTGCCGCCAGAAATTCATCCTCCTCAACCGGGTGATTTGAAAGTGGAGCGTGAAGCAGCGGGCACGGAAGTGATCGATGGTCATCGTTGTCTAAAGAGCAAGATCACAATCGTCGAGAAACGTCCCGGAGCCGAAGGCCAGGAAGAGAAAATGGAGGGAATGCTGTGGGAGGCGGAAGATCTGAAAGGGTTTCCGATCAAAACTGAGGTGCACTTCGGCGGCATGTTCAGATCCACGCAGGTGTTTACCGACGTGAAACTGGCCGAGCCAAATCAATCGCTTTTCGCCCCGCCTGCCGGATTCAAGAGATACCAGAGCGTGGAGGAATTTGCGGAAGCAGTGCAGAAGAGGTTGGCCACTGATGAGCAGCGTGTCGCGGGTTTTTGGAAGGCTGCTGAAACCGGCAACGTCGTGCAGCTAGAGTCCCTCACGAAACAACTACCGAAATTGCTTCAATCCTGCCGACCGGACGGCCAAACACCCTTGCACGTTGCGGCTCGGGCTCGTCAGAAGGAGGCTGTCCAATGGCTGATCGCAAAGAAAGTGGACGTAAAGGCAAAAGATAATAAAGGTCTGACGGCGCTCCATGAAGCCGCAGATGTCGGGTCGCGAGACATAATCGAGTTGCTGGTGAAAGCGGGAGCGGAGATCGACGCCCAAGCTGGTGACGGTCGAACGCCGTTGCTCACCGCTTCGGCAAATGCTCAAAAAGACGCTGTAGAGTCGCTGCTAAAGTTTGGTGCGAGCGTTGACAAGCAAGACAGCGAGGGAATGACAGCGCTGCATCTCGCGGCGGTTCGAGGAGCGAAGAGTGTCGTAGCGTTGTTGCTTATGTCGAAGGCCGAACCAGATGCCAAAAACAAGCGAGGGCTGACACCGCTTTGGGAGGCGACGATACAAGGCTATGATGATGTGGTTGAATTGCTGGCGGTGCACGGCGGCGACATCAACGCGGTTGGCCTCGATGGGCAAACTCCTCTCGGCTGGGCGGTGATCAACAAACGGAAAACCATGGTGAAGACGTTGGTCGCCAACAGGGCGAATGGAGATATCAGTCTTAATCACCAACCATTACTGCTTGTAGCCGTGGCGCAAGGAGACCTCCAACTGTTGGACTTGGTGTTAAGCAGCGTCAACAACGTGGACGTGAAGGGACCGCGTGGTGACACAGCCCTTCATCGCGCCGTATCGCTGGGGTCTGTGGAAATGGTCAAGAGCCTCTTGGCGCGCAAACCAGATGTGTTGGCCGCTAACAATGAGAATGATAACCCACTGCATTTAACTTTCCACCTCGCCGTGCAAAACCCGAACAAGAGGGAACAACAGCGAGAAATTGCCAAGATGCTCATTGAGGTTGACCCGGATTTGGAGGCCTGTGGCTATCATGGGCAGCCGGTACTACATTTGGCTGCCGGGACCGGCTGGAAGGATGTTGTAGAACTCTTACTGGCAAAGGGAGCGGTCGCCTGCGCGGAAGCCGATAATGTTTCCGCCTACATGGCCTTGCCTTCTTGGTACGCTCGGAACGTCGGTCACAACGATGTGGCTGATTTCCTAAAACCCTACGAGGACGAGTGTTCGTCGTGCATTGCTGAACTCATACAAAGCTTTCGCTCGGGAAACTTGGCAGCGTTTGAAAATCAATTGCACGCAGCGCCGGAATTACTCCGCTATCACGATCGCGCGGGAAACACGCTGCTGCATCTGGCGGCACAAGCTGGTCGCCGGGAATTTGTCGACTATTTGCTCAGTTCTGGTGCCGATCCCGTTTGGCACGGGCGATTTGGTCATACGCTACTGCAATCTGCTATCAAAGGTGGAAACGTCGATTTGGTGAAATTGTTCCTACAATATGGAAATGATCCAAACGACATAGACATCAACAAGCAGACAGCACTCTTCTATGCTTCTAATATTGAGATTGCCAAACTATTGTTGGACTACGGTGCCAATGTGAATGCAGTTAATATTGTGCGCCTTACGCCGGTCATGGTGGTCCCGATTCCAGTTGCTGAGTACCTATTGGCCAATGGCGCGAAATTGACGCCATCGGTCGAGGGGGGAGAGACACCTTTGCACCACGCAACCATAAATGGTGATAAAGCAAGGATAGAACTGCTCATAGCGCACGGAGCAGACGTGAACACACCTGGCTTCGGCAAGGAAACACCCCTCTCTGCGGCTTCCAATGGTCATCCCGACATTGCAGAATTACTCAAGCGACACGGGGCAAAGTAGTAGAAGGGGTCAACGCCTGACTCTTGACAGAACCGCCGTCAACTCGATTGCGGAGAATGCTTGATCGGCAGGCGCACTTCAAAGCGGGTGTCTCCGGCCTCGGATTGGAATTCGATTTCACCGCCGAGCCGGCCCGACATTAAATCTGTTGCGAAAACACTTTGTTATGAGCGTCTCCACGCTTCCGCACCGAAAACTCCTGCATGCCATCGAGATACTCGGCACCCAGGTCGCTCCAATCCTCCGGAAGTCCAGCGGCGAATTGAGTTGACTCCGTCGGCCCACAAGGCTTAACAATGTGGCGTTCGGGCGAGGTCGTGAGTCAGCTGGCTGTTTTACCCGCAAGAACCATCGTCACAACTGAAAATCAGTTTCAGCAATACGAAAGGGACAAGGTTATGAAATCCAGATTCAATAACGTGTTCAGACTGCTAGAGATCATTTCCCCGGGTATCCAATGCCTCGCGGTTCCCCTGGCTTCAAGCTTATGTGCCCTCCTGCTCCTGGCGCCTCAAGCTGCAGCGGCCACCTTTTCGTTCTCGACCGGCAATCCCGATGGGCTGATGGCCACCGCGACGCGACCCGGGCCCACTAACGGCGTGGACCAGGAAACGGAATCCGGCGACGATTTCATCCTGACAAATGAAGTCCTGATCACCTCGGCCTCGTTCACCGGTCTCGTGCCTCTCGACGTGGACGTCAGTAACGATGTTTCCCAGGTCGTCGTCGAGATTTATCGCGTGTTCCCCCAGGATTCGAATACCAATCGAACGATCAACGTGCCCACCCGAGCCAACTCTCCCTCCGACGTCGCGCTCGCGAGCCGGGATTCAGCGTCGGCCGAATTGACCTTCACGGTAACGCTGCTCAATCCCAGCTTCGTGGCTTCCAATAGCGTCGATGTTGGTATCTTCCCGCAACCGGACCAAACAACCCTGGGAGAAGGCCCGGTAACCGGCCAGGAAGTCCGGGTCGATGTCACGCTCACGACGCCCTTCGACCTGCCCACCAATCATTATTTCTTCGTGCCGCAGGTCCTGCTGACCAATGCCAGCGAGCACTTCTTATGGCTTTCCGCGCCCAAACCGATCGTCTCGCCGGGAACCCCGTTCGTTGGCGATCTTCAGGAGTGGATCAGGAATGCTGAGTTGGATCCCGACTGGCTCCGCGTTGCCACCGACATCGTGGGCGCGCCCCCGGCGTTTAACGCCACGTTTTCACTCGGCGGCGACATCCCGGTTCACGACCTCGCCGTCCTCACCGTCAGGCCGATCAAGAACGTCAATCTCAAAGCCGGCAAGCCGGCTCGGACCAAGCGCGTCAGGGTCCAGATCCAGAATCTCAGCCCGCACAGCGAAACCTTCTCAAACTTGACGCAGTTGGCCAACTTGGTCACCGTCACGCTTTCCAATGTCCAAGACAGCGGCTGCACGCCGCCGACGGCGGATTTGATCCAGCGTCCTCCTAACAAGCCCAAGACGATCAAGCCGAACGGCAAACTTAACGTCTTCTTCAACGTCACCTACGACCCCGCGGGCTGCGTGCCGGATCACGAGAAAGGCGACAGCCACCACGACTTCAGCTACACCGCGCACGTCAACCACGGCGCGCTGGACGGCAACCCGGACACCAATCCGTCCAACGACACCCGCGATGCCGATGTGGAGACCGATGTGTTCCTGAGGGAATGACCGACAGACTCTGACGACGAAGATACTTACCGGCAGGAAGGCACCGGTCGCGCGCGGATCGCGCGTTCGTCGTGCCGACATTGTAGCCGCGCTTGCCAAGCGCGGATCGTTCTGTCCTCGATTCGGTCGATAGCCTACCCGTGTTTGCAAAATTCCGCAACTGGGGAAGTTCTGATTTGGGCTTGAGGTCCTCTGGGCATGGGCATATAAGGGAGCGTCCCGTTTGCGGCCTGTTATCTACGGCCAATGCAGTGATTTGTGGAAGCGCAGGGAACGTCGATGAGTTCGCCGAAATCAATGCGGTGGATCCTGAGCAGTCTCTCGGTTGCCGTTCTCGCCATCTTCGCATTATCGAGCCCCGTTTTCGCCCAGACAAATAGCTGGACTGGCACCAGCGACGGTTCCTGGCAAGACGGGGGAAATTGGTTCCTTGGCGTGGCGCCAGATACCGCGCAGTCAGCGCTGATCACCAACGAAGGCAGCAAGACGGTCGTTATCGATTCCACTACATCCAGCACCTTCTCAAACACCATGATCGTAAGCAACCTGACGGTGTCCGGATTCGAGACGGCGACCAACACCCTGTTTCTGTCGGGCAGCGGGACGAATATCCCCCTGCGCATCCACGATTCGCTGGCCATTGCCAGTGGCGGAAACTTACGAATGACGAACGCCGTGCTGTTTCTGGACGGCCTCGTGGATGGAGCCTTTACCCTGGAGGGCAGCACGACGCTGTTCGACAGTCAATTGCTCCTTGGCAACAACGTCGCGCTGACTGTCGGAACCACCAACGGCGGACTGCTATCGATTGCCGGCGGCACGAATGTAATCGCCGGAGATGTTTATGTTGGCTTCCCAACCAATTCCACCGGCACGATCTCCATTGCCGGAAACCTGCTGCGCCAGACCAGCGGTTACACGGTGATTGGTTATTATGGTTCAGGCCAACTCGTGATGTCGAATGGCGCGATCCAGGCCAGCGCCACCAATCTCATCCCGGGCGCAGTGTTTCTCGGGCTGAAGTCCGGGGCCAATGGCGGGCTAAGTATCCCCACAGGAAATTCGTTCGCCCCGAACCACTTGAGTCTTGGTGAGGAGACCGGCACGACAGGCTTGGTGTGGGTGACGGGCGGACAATTGATCGCGACGAATCAGTGCCTCGCGACCATCGGTGGGAATGGCGTGGGACAACTGGTTGTCTCCAACGGCCAGTTTTCCGGTACGCACGTGTTGGTCGGTGCAGGACCTGGGTCGGCGGGCACGCTGGTGCTCAACGGCGGGACGGCCACGTTGTCCGGCGGACTCGCTGTCGGCGGCGCCCAGGGCGCGACCGGGCTTGTTTCCATCACGGGCGGGCAATTGACGGTGACCAACCAAAACATGGATGTATTCGTCGGCAATTTCGGCTTTGGTCAAATGCTGGTGTCCAACGGCGTGATGCTCGCCAGAAATATGGTCGTCGGAAATTACAGCTATGTAATTTCCACCAATAACCCTCAAGGTGCGGTTGCTGAAGGGGTTTTCACGGTTTCCGGGGGCATTGCCTCCCTGACATCCAATCTTGTGGCGGGCGCGTTCACGAATGCCAACGGTGTGATTCAAGTAACCGGCGGCGCGCTCAATGTGACCAACGCGTCGGGGACGGGACAACTCATTGTCGGACAAATGGGGCAGGGCTTGTTCACGCAAAACGCGGGTGTCGTGACCGTCGACCGGCTGAGTGTCACCAATGGCACCAATAGCGTCTTCCTGCTCAATTCCGGCACCTTCAATACCCGGTCCACAACCGTCAGTAATGCGCAGACGTTGGTCATCGGCAATGGCAGCGGTGTCGCCACGTTTCACCTGCTCGGCGGAATTCACACGTTCGCCAACGGGGCCCGCATCCGCAGCAACGCGTTCCTGACCGGCTGCGGCACGATCAATGGAACGGTTCTCGTGGATGCCGGCGGGAGAGTGGTGGCCGATTGCGGCGGGACCCTGACGTTTACCGGCGTGGTCACCAACAACGGCGTGCTGCGGGCGTTGAACGGAAGCGTGCTGAACTCCCTGGCGCCCGTGGTCAACAACGGCGTCATCGACGTGCTTGGCGGGAATACGAACTTCCAGTCCGGATTGGTCAATAACGGAAGCGTCATTACGACCGACAGCATTCCGGAGATCGTTTCGATTACGGTCGCTCCCGTTCCGGGTGCGGCGGTCGCCTTTAGAACGGGAGACAGCGCCCCCTATGTCGTCGAATCTACGACCAACCTGGCCGGAAATAGTTGGACGCCCTTGACCAACTTGAGTGGTTCCGGTGGTGTGATGAGCGTGATCGATCCCGGTGGCGCTTCCGTGCCCCAAAGATTCTACCGGGTCCATTTGGTGGTGCCACCATGAAGCGTCCTGGAGGTTTCACCCTGGCCGAGTTGCTGGTGTTGGTGGGCATCGGCGGCATCCTGGGCGCGCTGTTGTTACCGTCCTTGGCGGCGGACAAGCGGGTTGCCGTCCGCGCGGCCTGCGCGCAAAACGAGCGCCAATTGGCTTTGGCGTGGCAGATGTTTGCCACTGACCATAACGGCAAAGTGGGTATCGGGCCTTTCGCCAGTGGCGCCGGCTGGTTATGGGACGTCGACCTTCCCACTCGCGACAATCTGGTCGACCACTACGGGGTGCCCCGCAAAGTCTTCTACTGCCCAACCTACCCCGGACATAACGCGGACGGGTTTTGGAACTGCGGGGCATGTGGCGGCAGTAGTGTCGGTTATTGGCTCTTGATCCAGCGGGTGGACGTTAACTTTCTGCCGATTACGTCCATTCCATGGGGCGGGCAGACGATGATTGCGTACGCTGGGGACCCAAAATACAAATTCGTCTATGACATGTCCCACAGTTCGGATCCCAGCCGCCCTCTGCAAGTGTTACTGACCGACGCCATCATCTCCGATA
>JBGOTY010000129.1:0-8917 GCA_041476745.1 Verrucomicrobiia bacterium
GGTTGACGTAGCGGATGAACTCAAAGGCCTCGCGTGGATGATGCGCGCCTTTCGGAATGGCCAGCACGTCCGCGTCAACGATGGTCACCAAAGGGTGAGCCCGGGAGTCCTTTGCCGGAAACGGCGCGGCACTCCATTCCATTTGCGGCGTATATTTGTCGATGAAATTGTACATCCACACGCCCTGCAGCGTCATGGCGATTTGGTCGGAGAAAAATGGGTTCTGCGGCGACTGGAAATTGCCGAACGACGCGCCGAAGCCCCGGCGGTTATCGACGCCGTATTTTTTCGATTGTTCCTGGAGCCACTGAAATGTCTGGATGAATTCGGGACTGTTGGCGGTGATATGTCGCTGCCCGTCCCAGAGTTTCCCGCCAAACCAAAACACCCACATCGGCATCCACCAACCCGGCTGCTGCGGATCATGGCCAACCTGCACCAGCTTGAAATCCTTCGCCTTCCTCTCTTCGGCCGTCAGATCCGGATAGTGGACACGGACCATCTTGCCGCCGCGCTTGATTTCAACGATCGTCAACCGCTCGGACATTTTTTCCAATTCATCCAGGCTCTGGGGCGGACGGTTGGGATCGAGACCCGCCTCGCGAAAGAGTTTTTTGTTCCAGTGCAGGGCAAGTGAGGTGGGAGTCGAGGGCAGCGCCCACTGGAACCCATGATAGGAACACAAGTCCCAATACACGGGAATGTAATCCTCCCGCTTGATCTCAGCCTCCTTGATGAATTTGTCCAAAGGCGTCAATGCGCCTTTTTCAGAAAAGCCGGGAATGGTGGCCGGCCAGATTCCCGCAATGTCCGGCGGATCGCCGCCAGCCGTCGCCAGCATCAATTTGCGCTCGATCTCGCCGAGGCCGGTGAGTTTTTTGATGAAGACACGGTTCTGTGAGCGATTGTAGTCGTCCACCACCGCCTGCATCGCATCATCCTCGAACCCCGTCCACTTTTCCCAATACTGGAGAATGATTCGACCGTCGGCGGTCTTTTCTTCGCTCGATCGCCCGCAGCCGCAAAGAGAAAGCAGGCAAAACCCGGCCAGAAGGGCCGGCCGCGTGTCGAACAAGTGTCTCCGCAGTGAACTTGTGTGGAATTGAATCAGCGATCTCAGAAGAGCCATCCGTTAATCCTGTCCAGCGCCGACAAAGCCAACGCGGTAGATTCGCAACTGCCCCTTTCCCTGTCCGCTGCGAATGAGGAAACTTATCGCCCTCAACCCCTGGGTGTCGAGGATCATGTTGCCACCTTGATTGCCCCAGTAGATTCGACGCTCCGCGTCGGCCAGACGGAGACGCACGATCTGACGGGCGCCGGTGGCCGTGAATTGCGGGAGCTCGTATGACTCACCGTCGGCCCCGCGGTTTCCCTCGTAGACCTGATGCCCGGGCGGCCCGTCGCCTGTTTCCTGGAGCAACACCTGAATCTGCAGGCCGGCGGGAGCCTCCAGTTCGACCTCCAGGGTTTGCGCTCCCTGCAAAGCAAGTTGTTCCAACGGCAGATCGCCATGCAGCCCCCAACCGCTCGCCGTTTCGTAGGTGAGGATCCACGCTTCCTTCGTCTGTTCCCACGAGCCTTTGTTCCCCTGCGCGTCATCCTGATGAATCACCAGTTGGGCGGACGGCAAGGGGCCTTGGCCGGGTTCCATTTGCACGGGAGCCGCCAGGTGCCCCGGAGCAACGCGGGCGGTCAGAAATTCGCCCCAAGCTTGTTCGTCGAACGAAACCGGCAGGCTGTTGCCGCGTTTGGCCAGAATCGAGGGGAGCAGTTTGTGGGTCTCCGTCATGGCTTCGACCAATTCCTTATAGGGGTGGTCATGAATGTCAAGGATCCCGAAATCGGAATCCTCGCCGTCAATCCAGCGGCCTCCGGGCGGTTGATCCAGATACTGAAACCAATGTGTTCCCATGAGATACGGCTCATGGGCAACCTTGCTGACAAAAGCGCGGTAACGTTCGGCGCGTTCCGCCTGCGTATCCACGGTGACTTCAGCCCCTTCGGTATTTGGATCACCCGAACTGTTCTGTGTAGCCCGCCACGAAAACTCGGTAATCAAGACGGGCTTCTTTGTCAGCGCGTAAATATCCCTCAGGTACCCGAGATCCACCTTGCCACTCTTCGAATACATGTTGACGCTGACAACGTCGGTGTACTTCGCGATCGCCTCCACGACCGCCCGCGGCGGTTTGACAGCAAAGCGGCAGCCGAGGATCAGGTGATTCGGGTCATGACGCCGCACGCTCGCGACACAAATCGAGAAATAGCGGTCCGCGACCCGTCCGGCCCATGCATATTTTAGGCGCTTGGCCGTGCGGTTTTTCGGCGACAAGACCGGTTGCTTCTCCAATTCCTCCCACGTGCTGGCCGCCGTGTCCCAATCGGCCCGTAGCGTGGCGATGTCCGCGTACCGTTCGTGAAGGAAACGGAACAACTCCAGCCGACCCGGCGCACCGGCGGGCAGGGCCAGATAACGGTCAAACAGGGAATGGTTGGGATCTTCCGGCCAGCCATGCTCACCATACCACGGTAATTCATTATTGAGGAAGTAGCCGATCAACCAAGGATCGTCTTTGTACGGTGAAACCTGCTGGTTGGCGACCTGTTCGACAGCCTGTTCGTAATCGGGGGTGAAGACGTCGATGAGCCGGTCTTCATTCCGCGAGGGACCGCACAACCACAAGGCGCGCGTGTGGTAAATGGGCTGCTGGTACAGATCCTCGCTGCACCACGCGCCGGCAGTATTGAAACCCCACGACTCCAATCGCGTGACGGTGGCGCGCGCCCACGCCTGAGTATCGGATCCGAACCGGCTCAAGCCGTCGTAGGAGCCCAGGGCCTTTCTTTTCGCAAATTCCGGCCGGTCCGGCCAGGTCTCTTCGGGGATGACCACGCAGACGCCGAGCGAATAGAAGAGGTTCGTGCTACGCTGAAAAAAGCACCCGTTACTCGTGCGGGCGACCTTGATGAAATGCGGCGCGGTCCCGGTTTGCGTTGATCCCGGGGTAAGGCCGGTTGCACAGCCTGACAAAATCACCGATGCCAGGGAAGCAACCGAAAGAAGAACCAACTCGAGATGCGACTTCCTGCGCTTCGCAACATTGGTCATGATGGATTGTAACGCACGGTTCGATGATAACTCAATTGCAGACTGCCGGGCGCCATGCACCCGGCCCTCATTCCTCCGACACTTTCACGACTGAGGTGTCGTCTACGAGAAAAACGCAGTTGGCTGCCGGCTGGCCCTGGCCCTTCTCGACAATCACACAATGCGCCTTTGCGGCGTTGGGTGGAGCCACACCGACTACCTCAAATCTCGTCCACTCGGTCGCCGTTAGCGACGCGCTCCAGGCCGGGCTCCACAGTCGACCGGCTTCAGCGCCATTTGCGTCGTGCCATTCAATGGATAGCTGACCGATGACCGAGCCCCGGAGCGGATGGTTGGAATCATTCTTGACGTACACGCTGAACCGATAGGTCTCGCCGGGCGCCACGGACAACGCTTGAAACAACCCCTGATAGAAATTGGGAATTCCGTGTGACACAAACCTGACGGCTTGATTACCGGAGTGCGCCGCGCCGGCCGTGAGCGTCATCAACTCGGCTGTCCCGCTGGTGAAAGTCTGCCACTCAGCCTGCCGGATCGAGGCCCAACCTCCGGTGGGAAGGACCGGTGTTTCAAAACTGGGATTCGAAAGTAGCTGCTGAGGGGCGGCCTTGGACAAAACTTTCACGCCCGACAACCCGGTAAAGACAAAAAACCCCGTGAGCGCAGATAGGGTTAGCAGGCCGACTTTAACTGACCTCGTCATGGGTTCCGAAATCTCAACCTACTTATCACACCCAAAACGAGTCGATTGACGCGCTTTGATTACTGTCTCTTCGCCGTCGGAAACCCTCGGCAGAACCGGCCAGTCCGGATTTGTCCCCCGCCTACCCAGAATGTTCTGGATAGGCGGGGTAAAACCCTGTCGATCGACAACGAAACTACACGCGACGCTTCTTGGCGAACGCGACAAGACCCAGCAGACCCGTCAGCGCCATCGCAACGGTGCTCGGCTCGGGAACCAGCGTCATATCATCGAAGTAGACGCCCTCAGGACCCGAACTGCCGAAGTCAACAACCAGCGCGAACGCCTGCATCGACTGCGTGGTTGCGGGCGCATGGCCCGTGACAGACAGAGGCGTCCATACACCCGGAGTGGTGGTGTTGTTGATCTGCGCCGAAGCCTTGGCAGTGCCCGGGGCTGTCTCCACCGTGCCCAGATTGCTGCCGGTGCCATTGGGACCGCTGAAGAACGTGATCTGCAGAATCCCAAAACCCGGAGCGCCATTCAGGGCTGTCGGGGTCATCCCGAACCCGGTCATCGTCCACGCTTCGCCGGGGTTGGCAGCGAACTGCTGAAAGGCCCCCGGGACGTTGTTCTGTGTGACCAACGCCAACGATTGCGTGCCGCTGAGTGAGAACGCTGTTGAAAACCCGGCGCCGTTAAAAAACGCCCAACCCTGCCCATAGCCAGTGGGGGGATTTGCTGTTGAGATTCCTTGTTCAGCACCAGGATCTACGAGAATGTTTGCCGCATTGCTCGTTGTGGACATAGCCAGCGTGAATATCGCAATACACGCCAGCGTACTAAGAACTCGCTTCTCCATAACCATGTCTCCCTTCGGTTTAGTAAACGAACTATACCTTTACTCGCTTGGTGCAAATGATTGCAGATTCCTGGAAATATGTCAATAGCTTTCTGAAAGATAATAGCCACATTGGTCACAGCCGTCCCCGGCTTGGTCTGCAATTCAACACTGTGGGTGTTCAGTCGCCAAATCGGCCTACTATTCGGCCGACCAGCGAGCCCTATCCTGCAAACGTTTGCTCATGGGTTTATTCACCCAAGATATGGACTGCCGCCCCAAATGGCCTGTCACAATTGATTTATAGGGTCTTGGTGGGGTGAGCCTCCCGGCGAGCTGAAAGGTTTGCGCCTCCAAGCACATCTGCGGCAGGAGCCGAGCCTGCCAAATATGAAGCCTGACGGTCTAAGCACAGAATGAAGGGAGGCGTCCGGAAGGCACAGCCAGAAGGGGGAAAATCAGGGCGCAGTCGTCGGTAGATTCATCCGGTCGTGAACGAGAGCGGTTTTGTTTCTTATTCAGCCCTTATTCATCACGACTGCGCCCTGCAATCGTCACTCGGCTCAAATGGCAAACCGTTCGTTACTGATCGAAATAGAGGTTGCGGCGCAAGAGCTGACCGGTGAGCAGCGACTCCACGTGCCCGTCCACGTAAAGAAAATTAGCGCCGTTGTTGCTGAAATGGCGCCAGCGAATAAGGCCTACGACACCTTCGGTGTTTAACCCGACAGGCTCGGATTTGTCTGGCGCTAAGCCTGGGTAAGCGATGGTGGAGTCAACGAGTTGATCCGAACAGGCTTGGGCATCGAACGTGGTGGGAAAGTCGATGGATTGCTGGCAACCATCAAAGACCATGACCACTTCGCTGGGGCGGCTGCATTGACCCCGCTTGTAATACGGGATCTTAATTCCACCAGTCATGGTGCACGCAGTCGGCGCGCACCAGAACATCGCCCGATGGGCGGTGTAGGTCAATGACGTTGTTAGACCCGGTCCCGGCGTTACGGAAGACGGGCAGATGAACACTGCGCTGGCGGAGCCTTCTGCGGTGTAATTAGTTTTACCTTTCGCCACATACGGCCCAATTATCAGGTGCCAATCCGAATTCTGGGGGGGTGCCGCGTACCCCGGCGGAAGGCAATCGTCATAGTCGTCGCAATACAGGATGATCGCGACGCCCATTTGTTTCAGGTTGGATATACAGAGCGCGGACTTGGCTTTGCTGCGCGCTTTGTTTAGCGCGGGCAACAGCATCGCCGCCAGAATCCCGATGATCGCGATGACCACCAACAACTCAATCAAGGTGAACGCCGTTGCAACGCCAATTCTGCCATGCGATCTCACGATTCTTCTCCTTTGATGTTCTGCATATTTCGGCTGGGCCATCATTTCTTTCCGGCACCGGATCCCCCCGGGCCAATTCCCGACCGCCATCCATCAAGCCATCATCCTCAGATTCTGTCGGCTACGGGGTGGTGACCCGGTAGAACTTGTTCGAGAGGGTGATCGGATCGAACGTCTGATTCGTATGTCCGTCCCCTGGGATCACCGGGCCAAAATTCTTCCACGCGTGACTCGCAAGGTTTGTTGTCAAATCAACATCGTCGAACCGCACCGCACCGCCCGGACTGAACCCGACCACGATTTCCAAAACTTGCACAAACGCCGCGTTGGGCGGCGCGGTAGCGCGGGCTTCTAGGAACCGCCACGAATCCCGAGGGCTGCTGTAGGTAATATGCGCCGATTCGATGCCGGCGTTGCCGCCCGTTACAATCCCGCCGATCGCGTTGGTGTCCGGATTCACCGGTTGCAGGAGGGTGAAGCTGGCGTTCTGCCAAATAAACTTCAGCAAACCGAAGGTGCCATTGCCATTGGGTATCGGCTGATCGCTTGATGAGACATACGCGTATCCGCTGAAGTCCCAAACCTGTCCGGGCGTCACCGGGACGGGGTTCGTGCTGCCTACGTTGCCCTGGCCTTGAAATACCACTGGAACGGCCGTGGTGCTATCGAACAGGCGCAACGCGCCGATGCCGCTGTGCGTGGGGTGTGGGTACGACGAAACCTGCTTCTGGCCGCCGTTGCCTATACTCCATGCGGGGATGACGTTGTTCGGGCCATCCGCCGCGTTGCTCACGGCACTCGCTTCAAACCCGGAATTCAAGAGGAAGTTCGGGAGGTTTTGCGGAGACAAATTTCCCTCCACCAGATTGGTGTGGGTTTGAATCAGGTAGTGGACGGAATTCGTTGGCGGCTGCGTGGGCCAGGAGACCTGAACAGCGGGCTGGACGGTCACGGCATTTATGTTTGTCACGCCCGTGGGTTGATACAGATTCAAGTCATCCCACCAGACAGAGCCGCTTTGGCCGGCTTGCCCCACATGGGCCACCTGAGCCCGCACCGTGGTGGTTCCCGTAGGGGCAGTTCCGTCCACTTCAATAAACTGCCAGGTATCGATTGGAAACGGAACATCCTGGCCGAGATGCGGTGTCGCGGAGACCTGAAGGACGTTCCCGGTTCCTCCCGTGCTATCGAGGAAAACAAGTTCCGCGACGCCATAGGCATCCGCACCAGCCAATAAATCATTTTGCCAGTTCAGCGCATAGCCCGTAAGCCGCCACGATTGGCCGGCGCTGGTGGAAAAACTCTGGTAAGCGCCCGAGGCGTCAAGGGTGGGAGCGAATGGTCCGAATGTCTTTAGCGAGTACACGCCGCTATGGGAGGTGATCCCAAAGTTCGTATCATTGGTTCCCGTGCGGAACGCACTATTGAACACGACCCAGCTATCGGGAATGTTGGTTGTTCCTGTTTCGAAACCCGGGTTGAGCAGTGAATTTGCGCGGGCTGCCATCGCAGTCAACACAAGTACACTGAACACGACACCCAGGCGGCAAATGATCGTACTGGCGTGCTTCTCCATACCTCGTAGTCTCCCTTCTGCTTGCATCATCTCTAGTCCCGAATTTTCTTATTGTGACTCTAGTACACGGTAGAACTTGTGGCTGAAACCGAAGACGCAATTGGTCGTACCGTCGCCTGGTATCAGCGTTCCAATGCTCGTCCACGTCGAGCCGTCGTCGCTAAACTGGGGTTGGTAGGACGAAGTGACCACCGTGGGCCAACAAGCCTGATTCCCTCCCAGAATAGCGGCATCGACCAGGTTCGTTACAATCGGCGGAGGCGGCGGGGCGACGCCGATGTTGGTGACCGACAGGTCATCCCAGAATACGGAACCCAAAGCTCCACTCATCCCGACATGCAGCGCCCAAGCTCCCACCGAGACTGTTCCCGGAGGCGCAGTTCCGGTCACCGAGCAGCTGATCCATGTGTTCAGCGGAAAGGCGACGGTGTTCGTGTCAAGATGCGGGCCATCGATCGCCGCGCCAATGAGGCCGTTCGTGAAATCGTAAAAGGCGACCTGGAGCACTCCGAAGCCGACAACGTTCAGACCAAAGTTCTGCAGCGGATCGCCCGACCAATTCAGCGCGTACCCGCTCACCACCCAGATCGTGTTATTACTGACCGCTGGCACCGTGTTGCTGGAGATAAGCTGGCTCGCTCCCGAGCCGATGCAGCAGGCGTTGGGGAATGGGCCGAAGGTCCGCAGGGAGAACGCACCGCCGCGGGCGGTATTAGTGGATCCGGATTGATTGACGCCCACGAAGTCGTAGCCAGTCGCTGAGTCCTCATAGGTGCCTTGCTGAGGAGTGTTGGTTGCCGTGCGGGCAACGTACCCCCCGTTCGGATTCCAGCTGGCGGCAAAAGTATTCGTGATGAGGGGGAATGCGCCGTCCCCTGTGTCTGGGAATACATAGTTCGTTCCCGCCGTTTCGAAGCCGCCATTGATGAGTTGTGCGTGGGCTGCGGATGCAGCGAAAGAAAGTGCGATGATTATCACAAAGCAGCGGCAAACGTTTGCCATGATACGCTTCTCCATACGTTCCATTCCTTCCCGTTTGGTTCCTGTGATTCCGACTTATCCCGATAAGTGCAAATGATTGCATAGCGCTCGAAATCTGTCAACATCAATCGCAATTCTCCTCTATTTCGTTAGATGCTATGGTTTCTTCCGCATCATATACCACGCGGGTTCATAGCGTTTCCATATATCTGCAAACCCTCCGCTGCAAACTGAAAGTTATGCTTGCAATCGTTTGTCGCATCGGTAATACTCTACCCCATCGGAGCCCTTATGAAAGAGTTTGGAACCATGAGACTCAAGGACATCGCGGAGAAACTTAACGTTTCTATTTCCACCGTGTCGCGGGCGCTCGGCAAGGAC
>JBGOTY010000130.1:0-8866 GCA_041476745.1 Verrucomicrobiia bacterium
AAGCTCGCCGTAGATGTGCCTTTCGTTTTCGTGAACGAGCACCGGACGATAGGACTGGACATAGTCGATCTTTTCTTGCAGGCGACGCAGGACTTCCGCGCGCCCGTTTGGGAAGGCTTCGTAATAGCTGAAGATGCGAACGAACGGCGCATCGAAGAATTCCGCCAACTCCACGGCAAGTTTGAAGCGCTCAAAATGCGGGCCGAATGGCTCGCTCAGTTTGACCTTCCCAATGGGCGAACCGATGCCGATCACGCCCAGGCCGTTGTCCGCGAGCTTCTGCTTGATTTCCGCGCGCATCGATTTGTCAAAATCGAGCACGTTCTTGCCGTCCACGCCGCGCAATTCAACATGGGTAACGCCCTGCCTCTTGCACTCGGCAATCTGCACGTCCAGGTCCGGCGAGATCTCGTCTGCGAAAGCGGCTAGGCCGAGCATAGATTCTTCTTCGTGTAGACGAAGCTCTGCTCCAGCGAGTCGAACGGATCACCCGGACAGGTGTCCTGCTCGATGCAATACCACTCGCAGCCGGCCGCTTCGGCGGCAACGATGATTCGCGGCCAATCGAGATTGCCGTTGCCGATTTCCGCGAAGGTCGCCTGGTTGGCGGTATTCACGGTGTAATCTTTCATGTGCAGAATCGGCAACCGTCCCTTGAGCCGGTTACACCACGCGACGGGATCGCCTCCGCCATGCTGCACCCAGTAGGTGTCAGGTTCGCCCTGCAGATAACGCGGGTCGGTTTCCTCGAAGAGGATTTCCAACACGGGCTTCCCGCCCAACCGCCGAAATTCGATGTGATGATTGTGGTAGCACAACACCTGTCCCGCCGCATGCAGTACTTTGCCCGCGGCGTTGAGGCGGGCTGCAAACGCTTTCACGTCGGCCAGGGTGTCGAACTTGATGCCGGCCGGCCAGGCGTAGGCGGTGAGGTTGCAGCCGAGTTTCTGAAGGTGATCGACAATCTTTTGCGGTTCGTTCAGGATCGTGTTTCCGTCCTCGTGCGTCGCGCAACAGATCAGCCCTTCGCCTTTCAGGATGGCGACCAATTCATTTTCCCCAATCGGGCCGAGTCCGCTGATTTGCACGGACTCGTAACCGATCGCGCGAATCTTCTTCAACGTCTTCGTGATTTCAGCGGGTGTCTTGGCAAAATCCCGAACCGTGTACAATTGAGCGGCAATTTGGTGGATTCTTATCATTTGTAGGACGATGCAAGATCGTCGGTAATCACGCCGGGGGAGCGTTTGGCTCCCCGCTTGAATCGTGAGGTGCCGATCTTGCCTTGTAGAAACTTCTCGTAAGCGGCGGCATCCAGTGGCAGTTCAATAGTCTGGTCTTGGGTTGCGGAAAACACGATTGCGTTGGCCAATTCGACGGAATGAATTCCTTCGGGGGCGGGCGCAAGGAGCGGCCGGCCGTCGAGGATGGCGTCGACGAAATTCTGCAACATTTCGACATGTTGGCCGCCGTGGCTGGGGAAGGCAAACTTAAATTCCTTCGTCGTCGGAGCGGCGAACGGCTTGGTCGCCGTACGGCTGAATTCGCTCATCGGCGTGTCGTTCCTGGTGAAGGTGAGCATGTCATTCTCGAATACCAGTCGGCCATTCTCGGCAGCGACCTCCAGGCGGTTCGTACCGGGCGCCTCGCCCGTGGACGTAATAAACACGGCGGTTGTGCCGTCGGCGTATTCGAAGTAGGCGGTCACATCGTCCTCCACCTCGATGTCGTGGTAGCGACCGGGCCCGCAGAATCCGCGCACGCGTTTTGGCATCCCAAAGAACCACTGGAAGAGGTCGAGATTGTGCGGGCACTGGTTCAGCAGCACGCCGCCGCCCTCGCCGGCCCAGGTCGCGCGCCAACTACCCAGCCTGTAATAGACATCGGGACGAAACCAGTTTGTGATGATCCAGTTGATCCGGCGAATCCGGCCGAGTTCGCCACCTTGAATGAGTTCACGCACTCTTTGGTAGTATGGGTCGGTGCGCTGCTGGAACATGACGCCGAAAACAAGTTTCGGGTCCTTCCATGCGGCGATGAGTCGTTCCCCGTCGGCTTTCTGGACGGAGATCGGTTTCTCCACGAGCACATGCAGGCCGGCTTGCAACGCGTTGATGCCGCTAACGGTATGGTCGAAGTGCGGCGTGGCAATAAGCACAGCATCGATGATATTTGAACGAATCAGCTCCTCGCTACGAGTAAAGCCTTTGGCGTTGGGGAAGCGCGCGACCTTTTCCGGGGCCGGATCACAAACGGCGGTGATTTCACATCGGCTGACCTTGCCGGACAGGATGTTGTCGGCATGTACGATGCCCATGTTGCCGAGGCCGATGATTCCCAATCGAACGGATTTCATAAAACTCGCCCTTGCGAGGCTCTTTCATCCTATGCCACGAGCGGCGCGTCAAGCGTCTTTTCCCAGCAGATAGCGGCCGAATAAGGTTGACAGAATCCCGTGGCTCTGCAATCATTTGCAGCGAAGGCGAGGATAGTTGCCACACTAGCGGCGGGATAGGTTCAGGTAAGCTACTTGTGTTACCAGCAAAGCAATATCTCCTGTGGCCAACGACCTCTAACAATTAAAGACACATCTTGCGATGGATGTGGTGGTTGCAATAGGAATTTGTGTCAGCAGTTGCGAGCTGCTGATGGTGTTGGGAAAAAACAAACAGAGGGAAAAGGTGAGGTAGCAAATGAGAATACCAAGTAAGTCAATAGGCGGTTTATTGTGTGCAGCGGTTTGCGTCTTTGTCGCCAGCAAGGCGGCGGCGTTGCCTCTCAATCCTGGGTTTGAGACGGCCGGTGGGACTGCTAACGGTGCGGCGAACTGGAACACACTTGCAGCCACAGGCGGCACGATGGCTTTGGTAACGCGTACCAATGCCACACCGAATTCGGGCTCATTCGATATGTACTTCGAAAGTGCCGGCGGGGCGGGTGCACCTAACACGGACCTCCGTAGCGATCCTATACCCGTGTCCTTCGGAACATCGTACAACTTTTCGTTTATGGCGAAAAACCCACTCAAGACGGGTGGGGCTAATCCGCAGTGGGATCTCTTCTGGCTTGACGCCTCCAACCTTCCGGTCGGGGCTCCCGTCTTCCAGAGCTTCTCATCCGTCGGATCCAGTTATACGCTGGTGACGAACGCGGTTACACTGACGCCACCGAGCGCTGCCGCTGTTAAGGCGACAGTCGGATGGATTCAAGCTGTTGGCGCGGGTCCGACAGACCACTGGATCACCCAAATCGATGATGTCTCGTTTACGGCCGTTCCGGAGCCGACCACGGTGACACTCGTTGGTTTTGGATTGCTTGGCGCGGTTGCGCTCGGGCGCAAGCGCAAGTCATAATTCAGCTTTTGTTGGAGGGGGGTCGGCCGCAAGGCGCCCCCCCTCAACACTAGCTCGTTCCTAAGTAGTTATGTCCACGCAAGTCGTGGGCATTTTTCATGTCGCACTGTGCCCCTGCACAATTCTTAGCAGAATCCAGGTTTTATGTTTAAACCACTTGCCACTCGTCGCCTGGGAAAGTCCGGCATGGAGATTTCGGCCATCGGGACGGGCTTGTGGGCGGTCGGCGGAGGTTGGGGACCAGTCGATGACCAGCAGGCGCTTGGCGCCATTGAGGCTTCACTCGACGCCGGTATCAACTTTTTCGACACCGCCGACGTCTACGGCAACGGCCACAGCGAGGAATTGCTAGGCAAAGCCATGCGAGGACGGCGGGAACGGTTTATCGTGGCAACCAAGATTGGCTGGGTCGGCTACGACGGCCAGAACAACCGCTCGCAGTACGACAGTGTGGACAAACTGGTCGCGGGGGTCGAGGAAAGCCTGCGGCGGCTGCAGACAGACCACATCGACCTGATCCAGAACCACATCTTCTATCGCGAGCCAAACACCGGCGTCTTCATCGAGGGATTCCAACGGCTACAGCGCGATGGGAAGGTGCGTGCCTACGGCCTGAGCTCAAGCGACTTCGCGTTCATCAAGGATTTCAACCACAATGGCCACTGTGCGACGTTGCAGATTGACTACAGCATCCTCAATCGAACTCCCGAGAGCGAGATCCTCCCGTATTGCCAGAAGAACAACATTGGCGTGATCGCTCGTGGCGCCCTGGCAATGGGCATTCTCGCCGGCAGATTTACCTCTGAGACGCGCTTCCCGGAGGGTGACTTCCGTCGCAACTGGCACGAGAAGCCCGACGAACGACGCACCTTTCTCGAAGACCTCGATAAAGTGGAACGCCTGCGCGCACTCACCAATGGTCGCGCGCTGTCCCAGCTCGCACTGCGCTTCATCATCGATCACCCCGCCGTGACGACCGTCATTCCCGGCGCCCGTTCGCCCAAGCAGGCACGCGAGAATGTACAAGCAGGCCTTTTGCCTTCGCTCACGGCCGTGGAGCGCCAGCAAATCAACTCCATCACCCCACCGGGAGGCGGCCGCAAGATCTGGCCGGCATAAACCTCCCCGCCATGAATCAGAAACATGTCGCACTGATCCTCGTTACGATCCTGGTCACGATCCCCGTGCATGCCGCCTCCTACTACCCGATTCGGCTGGATGATCCCAAAGCTGTTTACCTCACACCGCACGACTTCCCGGTCCACGGCGACGGTGTCGCGGACGATGCCGACGCGCTGCAAAAGGCCATTGATCGCGTCCAGGAGACCACCCATCAGGGCATCGTTTTCATTCCCGAAGGACAATACCGCCTCGGCAAGACTGTTCACGTCTGGAATGGCATCCGCTTGATTGGGTATGGGAGCCGCCGACCCGTATTCATCCTCGGCAAGAATACTCCCGGTTTTCAGGACGGCGACGGCAAGTACCTTGTGCATTTCGTTAGTGACCGTCCGAAAGCGGGCCAGCCCATCCGTGACGCCAACCCTGGTACGTTCTACACCGGGATGAGTAACATCGATATCGAGATTCGGGATGGCAACCCGGCCGCTGTGGGCATCCGCTTTCACGTTGCCCAACACTCCTACCTCGCACACATCGATTTTCGCATCGGCTCCGGACGGGCTGGCGTCGAAGAGATGGGCAACGAAGCCGAGGATTTACATTTCTTTGGAGGCGAGTTTGGCATCACGATGCACAAGCCTTCCCCCAGTTGGCCGTTCCTGCTGATCGATTCCTCGTTCGAAGGCCAACGCCAGGCGGCCATTGAAACCGAGGAGGGGGGCCTTACGATCATTCGCAACCAGTTCAAGGGCGTACCCACTGCGATCGCCATCCGTGAAGACCGCGCTGAGGAACTCTGGATGAAGGACTCGCGCTTGGAGGACGTCACTGGTCCCGCCTTGATCATCAGCGACGAGCACAACGCACGGACCGAGATCAACCTCGAGAACGTCGTCTGCGCGCGGGTGCCGGTCCTGGCCAGTTTCCGTGAGAGCGGAAAGACCGTTGCGGGTGCCGGCCCTACGTACCAGGTCAAGGTATTCACTCACGGCTTACACATCGCTGACCTTGGCGTCACACCGGTAATCAAAACCACTCTGGACACCACCGTCTTACCGTCGCTGCCACTACCGGTTCAATCAGATATCCCTGTCCTGCCTCCTGCCGACACGTGGGTCAATATTCGCACTCTCGGCGCCAAAGGCGACGGGCAAGCGGATGACACAACCGCTTTCAAAGATGCCATCGCCAAACACCGCACGATTTATCTGCCGTCGGGCCACTATCGCGTAACCGAGACGCTCACACTCAATCCGGATACGGTACTCGTTGGCCTACATCCCTTCGCGACGCAACTCGTGCTCACGGATTCCACACCGGCATTCGTGGGTCTCGGTGGCCCAAAACCGTTGCTCGAGACCCCCAAAGGTGGTTCCGACATCGTGACCGGCATCGGCTTGGACACAGGTCAGAACAGCCGCGCGGTCGCCGCCAAATGGATGGCCGGGAAGGATTCGTTGATGAACGATGTCCGCTTCCTCGGCGGCCATGGCATGTACAATCCCGATGGCACGCGCCTGGTGGTTTACAATAACAACCGCACGGGCGATCCCGATGCGACGCGCCACTGGGATTCCCAGTATTGGAGCCTCTGGATCACCGACGGCGGGGGGGGAACTTTCAAGGATATCTGGACGCCGAACTCTTTTGCCCAGGCCGGCCTCTACATTTCTGATACCGCGACCGCGGGCCGCATCTATGCGCTCTCCAGCGAGCACCACGTCCGCAACGAGGTGAAGTTACGCAATGTCTCCAACTGGCAAATCTACGCACTGCAAATGGAGGAGGAACGCGGGGAAGGCCCGAATTGTTTGCCCGTGGATATCGACAATTCGAGCAACATCACTTTCGCCAATCTCTACCTCTACCGCGTCGCCAGCAACGCTCCATTCCCATACGCGGTGAAGCTCACCTCCTCCCGCGACCTCCGCTTTCGCAACGTTCACGTTTACAGCCCCGGCAAGTTCACATTCGACAATACAGTTTTCGACCAAACCCATAACTCAGAAATTCGCTCGCGGGAGATTGCGTCGTTGGATATTTCCGGCAACCAGCCTCAAGTCCCACCGGCGCGCGAGTCGCCGGTCCTGGCTCCCGGAGCGAAGGTCGAAAAACTCGTGGGTGGGTTTAATAACATCGACGGCGCCACTGTCGATACCGCAGGCAACGTCTATTTCGTCGATGCCCGTTTTCAACGCATCTACCGATGGTCGCCGGAAAACCGCGCCGTGACGCTCGTCCGCGACAGCCCGCTTGAACCCGTTGGGTTGGCGTTCGACAAGTCCGGCAATCTCTTGGTTGTGACCCGCCTCAACAGGGTGTATTCGTTTCGCCCGGATGGCCGGGGAGATGAGATTACTGTTCTTCAGCCTGAGCCCGCGATTCCGCGGCCGGGACTTGTGCCGATTCTGCCGATCAACCGCTGGCGCGATGCGCACGACTTCATGAAGGTCAATACCCAGCCAGCGCCTCTACACTATCTCTCACCCGACGGAACCACCTTCATTCCCATGATGAAAGACTTCAAGAGCATGGGGCCGATGAGATCCTTCCCACCGATGATTGACATAATCAGGGCCTACGGATTGGCTGCAGCGACAACGAACCAGCCCTTTTACGTCGCCGACGAGTTCGGGCAGAAGACGTGGGCATTCACAGTGCTGCCCGATGGTTCGCTCGCCGAACCCAAGCTTTTTGCCGAGGAGGGCGAGGCTGGCGTCACGACAGACGCGGATGGAAATGTTTACGTCGCGGCCGGTAATATTTTTGTCTTTGATCGGTTCGGCAAGCAGATCGATTTGATCGAAGTACCGGAACGGCCGACCAGTCTGATATTCGGCGGCAAAGATCGCCAGACTCTTTTTATTGCCGCTCGCAGCTCGCTCTATGGGGTACGCACCAGATTCAAGGGTTAGTAGAAAACTTCGGAAAGCTTTCGCATTCAGTGCTATAATGCGTCTGGAGCAAAGGAAAGCGGAGGCGGTATCGATTGAGCTTGCCTTATGAAACGATCGTTTGATACAATCGATTGCATAATGGGAATGTCTCGGGATTACGTCTTGTTGTCTGGGATAAGGCAATCGCTGTCATTGCTCGCCGTCTGCGCGCTGTTGGTCTTCGGGCTTTTTAGCAGTTGGGCTCCCTCCGTTTACGCTTTCACCAATCTCGTTTGGAGCGATGAATTCAACGGAACCACCATCGACACGACGAAGTGGGGTTTTGATCTCGGCAATAGCAGCAGCATTGCGGGTAGCGGTTGGGGTAACCTTGAATTGGAAACCTATTCCAGCGCGGCCAAGAACGCCTTCGTCTCAAACGGTGTGCTCCATATCGTCGCCCTAAATGATGTGGGGGGTGCAAACCCCTACAGTTCCGCGCGGTTGAGAACGTTGGGTAAGTTTTCCCCGACGTTCGGCCGCATTGAAGTCCGCGCTAAGCTTCCCACGGGATCGCCGTATTGGTGGCCGGCAATTTGGATGCTGGCGACCAATTATTCGGGTACGACCGGTCCCACCAACTCGTGGCCCGAGTGCGGCGAGATTGACATGGTGGAGAGCAAGGGAAGCACTCCCGCTCAGAACTTGGCGACCCTCCACAAGGACAGCAGCGGTAGTCGTAATGATTCAGCATCTGGAGTGAGCTATGCCTTCCCAGCGGGAGACGCTAACACCAATTTTCACAATTATGTTATGGAATGGGCGAGCGGTTCGTTCCACTTCTCCATTGATAGCAACACCGTCCTGTATACTAATGGTGGGACCATAAACAATTGGTCGAGTTCCACCGGTCCTTTCCCCGCGCCTTTCAATCATCCGTTTTACATCATCATGAACCTCGCGGTTGGCGGCCGATTTGTGGGCACTCCCAGCATCGCCACGATCAACGCCGCCACCACATTCCCTGGCGATATGCAGGTCGATTACATTCGCGTGTACCAGGACCTTCCCTTGGGACCACCCTTACTCTTGTCGATCGGTCCCACCAATGGCTGTGCGAGTGGCGGCACCGCGATTACCCTTACCGGGAATAATTTCCAAAACACTTCAACGATCACCATCAATGGCGTGGACGCCACCGCTGTCACCGTTGTAACTACCAATACGATAACAGCCATCACGGGGGCCAACTCTGCGGGCACGTATAATGTCGTGCTCAAGACTTCCGGCCAATCTCCGACAACGCTCACCAACGGATTTACCTACGCTGGCCAGCCTCTTTTCGCGGGACCAAACAGTCTCACTCCTGCGATTGAAGGCGCGACGTTGACCTGGTCTACGGCTTCAGGTATGGCACCGTTTACGTACGGGGTGTATGAGGCGACCAATAGCGGAGGGGAGATCAATCCGTTGCTGAACACCAATGCCTTATCCGTATTCATTCCACTGTATCCA
>JBGOTY010000131.1:0-8861 GCA_041476745.1 Verrucomicrobiia bacterium
CACGCCCGGGCCCACCTCGACAACTTCCGCCAGCGATTCGTGGCCGATGACCAAATGATCGGAGTCGCGCGGCGGCGTGCCGTATTCGAAGGCACAAATCTCCCTGTCGGTGCCGCAGACGCCGACCTCGAGCATGCGCAGTTTTGCCTGGGTCGGTGACGTCAGCGCGGGTTCGGGATGCGAGATCAGCGCGAGTTCCTGCTTGGCGGGAAAAACAGCAATGGCTTTCATCGTGTCTCCGGGAATTACAGTGCAACTCTACCCATTAATAAATTGGTTGCGCGACCAGATGAAATCCTACACCGAAATCCCCATCTCCGCGAGATTTGCTTATGACGGCGATGCAGCGATAGCAAGCTCGATACGCGAGGCCATTTGCGTCGGATCATAGCCGTCAAATCTCATAACACAACGGGCCCGGTTCGCACGCGCACGACGGCCGCCCAACGCCAAAGACCTTCCTTACCCCGTGAAGCTATAGACAAGAAAAACAGAATCATAGTCCAAAGTCAACCTCGTACGAACCGTGTATTTCGCGCCAAACGAACCCGAATGCAATAATTCATTTCCGAGTCCTAACTACCTGCCACTCTGGCATATCCACTCGCAATTACCCGTTCACAAATGGGGTTCGTTTCGCAGAAACACATGTTCTCAAGTCCCTTACTTCCCGCAAGGGACCCAGTCGCGCCGAAGCCTTGGCAAAGGCGGATTCCTCTTCCTCTCCCCTTGGGGGAGCCGAGTTAGACGGAGCGGAGTCTGACGACACGCCACTCGCCGTACTCCCGTGGCAAACGCCGTTGTCGTATACGGCAAAGGATTGAGGTGAGGGGTATTCGACCCGCCCATTCTGGCTCCTGACTTCTGGATTCTGTCTTTCCATCGCCTTGTCAAAGAACTGGGCCAATCATACCACTGCCAAAGGGCACCGTCCAGATAAAAATATCAATTAACGATAACCAGAGGACTGTCGCGTGCGGGGAGGAGAATAACCCAATTATATTCGACTTGTAGCAGTGCTCCGTCGTAACCTTCGTGCGATGAAGGCGGAAGCGCGTGAAGTGTCTGAGCTATCGACCCAGACTGAAGGCAGCGGATCCCCCTTGGCAGGCCGATTCGTCCTGCTGTTGCTGGCCCTTTGCTTCTGTTATGTGACCTACCGGGCGTTGCATCTGGAGCTCACCAGCGATGAGAGTGAACTTCTCGGTTCCATTCACCGAAATCGCTACCGAGATTTGGTTCGCGGCGTTGACTGGAATTCCCAAGCCCATTTCCTGAACGCCCTGCTGGCCAAACCCTGTGTGAAATTTCTGCCGGTGAACGAAATTCTGGCCAGTCGCGTGCCCTGCCTGCTGGGTTTGCTGTTGTTTCTTTGGGGAGTATGGAAGGTTGGGACCCTGTTCCCGACGGGACTGACACGGGTACTGATTGCGCTGGCGCTCGTATCAAATGCCTTCCTGCTCGACTACCTGGGGCTGTCTCGGGGCTATGGATTGGCTCTCGGTTTTGGCATGCTCTCTCTGTTTTTCGTACTGGAGGCCAGTCTCGCGTCGTCTAACGGGTCTGTGCGGAGACAAGCGGCTTGCGCGCTCTGGCTAGCAGCCGGAGCCGCCTTGTCAAACATGTCCTTCCTCTATTTCTACGCGGCGATATTGATGGCGGCGTTGTGGTTACTCTTGCGCAACCACTTAGAACTTGGATTCCAATGGTGCACGAGCTCCGCGTTGCTCGGCATCTTTTATCTCCCCCGTGTACTTGCCACACGCAAGCAAGGCAGCCTTTTTTTCGGTGGCGATGTCGGGTTTGTCCACGATACCGTCGCCTCGTTGGTGCGCGCGGCGTTTTATGATCGGGCCGCACCCACATGGTTGGTCGGGCTTTTGTCCGTCGCAGTCACCCTGTTGGTGTGCTTCCTCGCGTACTGGAGTTACCGCGAGGGTATCAACGGAGCGTTCATCTTGTCGGCGATGACCGTGTTGGCGGCGGCGTTTTGCATCACGGCGGACGTGACGTGGGATGTAAAATACCCGATAGAACGCTGCGCCCTGTTTTTTGTCCCCTTGGTCGTACTGGATATCGGGGTGGTGGCCGCTTGGTCGCGACTTCGTTGGCTGCGGCTTTCTTTGTGGGGAATGCTGCTGGTATTCACGGGCGTTGGACTGAGCGGTGTCAATCTCAGCCACACCCAAACTTCTCGTAAGAATGCCGATATCGCATCGGTGTTACTGGACCTGCGAGAAATGCACGAAAAAACCGGACAGGGGATACAAATTGCGTTTAGTGACGGTTCGAAATGGACAACGTGGTATTATGCAGAGCACTTGCTGGAGTTGCATCTTGCGCCCGCCGATAAAGAGCGGATCTATGTGAGGAGATTTGAATGGCTCACCGTCTATGAATGGAGAGGTTGCCAGGTCTATCTTGTTGAGGCTCCCCGTGCCTGGCTCTTTCCGGGGACGACCCACCTGCTTCTCGATGAAAATGATGCACGCAAATTGACCCAATTTCCGGCCGGCAAGGTAACGGAATTAAAATTCTATCCCGCGTCTGGCATGCGGTTGTTTGCACTGACCGCGCCGGAATACCAGGGCGCTTTGAGGTTTCCCGATGGGTCCGTATATGTGGGGGGGTTCAAAGACGGCCGAGCCAATGGCCTGGGAACGATGACGCTTCCAAGTGGGCAAAAGGATGTGGGTCCGTTTGTCAATGGCCACCTGGACGGTCGCGGGACAGTGACGTGGCCTGACGGAAGCACGTATGTGGGCCAGCTCAGGGATGGCCTGCCGGCTGGTCAAGGCACACTCACGGAGCCAGATGGACAGCAATACGTCGGTGAGTTTCAGGCTACTAATCAATTTTTCCAAGGCACAGCCACATGGCCTGATGGCCGAAAATATGTGGGTCAGTTTCGAGATGGGAAAATGGAGGGGAATGGCAAAATGACCTATCCAAATGGGATGGCAGAGGAAGGCGTGTGGGAATCCGGTAGATTCTTAGGAAGTTTGCCTCAGTAATTGGGTGGTACGATAATTATGGACGAACTGAACGAGAAACTGATCAAGGGCAAGGAGCGCATCGCTCAGGCCGGTCACTCTCGCAAAGGCGTTGCGCCCGCCGCCACCAAGCTGCGTCTTCCGCCGGGCCAGCACGAAGTAAAGAACTGGCCCGTTCTCGACCTCGGTATTCAGCCGGAAATCCCGCTCGACAAGTGGTCGCTGAACATCGAAGGCCTTGTCGAAAATCCCAAGCTGCTCACGTGGGCGGACTTTCTGGCGCGGCCGCAGGTTGACCGAATCGCCGATTTTCATTGCGTCACCACCTGGAGCCGATACGACAATCACTGGCAGGGCGTTGCCTTCGAAGCCATCTGCGATCTCGTGAAGCCGAGAGCGGAGGCGAAGTTCGTTCTCTTCACCGGCTTCGACGGCTACTCGACGAACTTGCCGCTGGATCTGGCCCGCGACGACGCGCTGGTCGTTCATCATTGGGAAGGCCAGCCGCTGGAGCGCGAACACGGCGGCCCCGTGCGCGTGGTCGTCTCGAAAGTCTACGCCTGGAAGGGCGCGAAGTGGGTGAAAGACATCATCTTCCTGGGAGAGGATCACCCCGGCTTCTGGGAAGTCCGCGGCTATTCCAACACCGCCGACCCATGGACCGACGACAGATTTTCGTGAGACAATGATGAAAACAAACCATCGCCGCCATGCTTGCGCTCGGTCAGATCCCCAGCTCCCTGGCGGCTTGTTTCCAAGGCGTGCCGCGCTTTCCGCCATTGCGCTTCTTGGCGGCGGCCAACTCGCGGCGGTCTTCCAAATCCTCCAAGATGCTCCGCAACTCTCGTAGTACGACTTTAGCCTCGCGAACTTTTGCGGCCAGCTTTGTTCGGCTGGATTTTCGACTTAGGACTGGCGTACTCATCGGTATATGTCCTTTCGATCTCCGACAGCATAAATCATGATCGTCTTTCCTTCGAGTTCAAACAGTACGCGATAATTGCCGACGCGCAACCGATATTCGTTGGTCGAGCCCCGCATTCTTTTCACATCACCGCCCAAACCCCTCTGCAACAGAAAGATTTTGTATCCGATCAAGCGGCGGGTTTCCTTCGGTTTTAGCTGGAGCCTGGCCTTCGCCTCATCGGTGATTTCAACTTCGTATTCCACTAATGATAGCAGAGTAGCGGGTCGGCACGGGGAGCGCAACGCTGTTCGTTCCCGGTCAACCACTGACTGAACTGCTGAGCGTTTGGGGTTGCCTCTTTGCAGTGTGGACATTTTGTTGGCGGTGGAACAGACTGCGCTATGCTCTCGCGATGCTTGGTGATATTTCTGGTTGTTGCGTCAGCAGCGGCTAGTGCTGAATCGTCGGCTCCATTGGACACGACCGACGAACATGCCATTGAACTCGCCCTGCGCGCCCTCAAGATGACCACGCCCGATCTCTCGTTCATGAAAACGAACGTCGAGTCCGAGCTGGTCCTTCACAAAGCCGGCCTTTTCCTGCAGCAGCCGCTTACTTTGCCGGCTTACGGCCAATTAGTGATGTCCAATCTGCAATCCGTCTCGTCAATGGCAGCGCTCGCTCGATTCTCACAGGAACAACTGGAAATACTCCTGAAACCTTTGGACATCTTTGCCCCGATGGCTGTTGACCCAGGGTTTTTGAGTAGGCTGCCGCCACCTGTGGCCCGCGCCGTCCAGAGGATTGTTACTGCCGCGGCAGAATCGAAGGAACTGCTTGCCGAGGCTCTCCCTCAAGACAAGAACACGCCGTTCGCGGCGTTCGCAGCGGACACGTTCGAACTCGACAAGGACAAGTCCGAATTAGAATCGTGGGAAGAGCGGGGGATCGACACTCACCGGCTCCGGGACATCCTGAAACGAAGCGACGACCTCGAACTTCAAGATGACGAACTAGCGCGGGACATTCTCAGCGCCAGCGACAAGTTGGATTCATCGCTTCTCCTTACCGCCTTCGAGAACCTGAGCGCGGCCGTCGATTCCGCAATTGCCGATCTGCGCACCAATACGTTCACCGAAGAATTCCAGGTCGAGACCGATACTTCCCTCGGCAAGATCATCGTCGGCGGGGCAGGGCACAACGTCTATTCAAATGAAGCCTTCCTCATCATCGATACCGGCGGCGATGATACGTACCTGAACTCTGCGGGCGGCGCGAACGGATTGGTCGGGCGGCCCATTTCCATCGTGATCGATCTCGGCGGCAACGATCAGTTCATCTCGAAGCGCAGTTTCTCGCAGGGTTCGGGAGTCTTTGGAATTGGAATTCTCGCTGCGCTGGGCAGCAACTGCACGTTTCAGGCAAAACATCTGTCACAGGGCGCGGGCTTCTTCGGTTGCGGATTGCTGATGACGGGGCAGGGGAAACAGACCTTCGAGGCCGACACATTTTGTCAGGGCGCCGGGAAGTTTGGTGCGGGCATTTTATGGCAGCGCGGCGGCGATACTACCTACAAAGCGGCCGAGATGGCGCAGGGATTTGGCGGCACGAGCGGAATCGGACTCCTACTCGACGAAAGCGGCGACGACTCGTACGTCGTCGGTGGCAAATATCCCTGCGGCTGGCTCCCGAAACATTTTTTCACGTTGTCGCAGGGTTTCGGCTACGGGATGCGACCGTTCGCGGGCGGCGGAGTCGGCATCCTCTGCGATTTGAAAGGGAACGACCACTATGTGGCCGACGTGTACGGTCAGGGTGCCAGCTACTGGTACTCGGTGGGGCTGTTGCTCGATGCGGAAGGCAACGATACCTACGATGCCCATCAATATTGCCAGGGCGCGGGGATTCATCTCAGCAGCGGCGCGCTCATTGACTGGAGCGGCAACGACACCTATACCGCTGGCCACATCTGCCAGGGCGCGGCGCATGACTATGCCGTCGGCATGCTCATCGACCGCGCCGGCAACGACAAATACTCCGGCGACACGACCACGCAGGGCGCGGCGATCAATAACTCGTTCGCGCTGCTCCTCGACCACGCCGGCAATGATTCGTACACCGGCACGGACCCCAAGCAGTCGCAAGCCGCCGGCCACGATGGCGGCAAGCGCGAGTACGGTTCCATCGGGCTCCTGCTCGACCTCGGCGGCCGGGACCAGTATTCACAAGGCCAGACGAATAACGCCATCTGGCTGAAACCGCTCTACGGTGCGGGACTGGACTGCGAAGCAGGTACGAATGTTGTAAGCATAAGCGTTGTAGCTGCGCTTCTGCGAAGCGCAGAATTAAATAATCCCAAACCAATCACCGGCACTCCACACAAGCGCCTCTACACCATCGCGCCGGTCGATCCGCATCATCCCATCGAACACTTGCTGCGTCTCGCGAACAGCGACAAGCCCGGCGCGGCGGCGGCATCGGAGGAGTTGAAGAAGCGCGGAGCCGAAGCCTTGCCCTGGCTCATCACGCGATTGGACAGCCCGGACGTTCTCTTGCGAGCCAAAACCGAGGAGGTGATCGACAGTCTCGGCACCAACTCCATTCCGTTGCTCATCGAGGGAATCGACCGCGCGAAGAACGACGAGGTTGCCCGCCTCTGCTGTTATTTCCTGGCCCGCTTTGACGAGAAGGCGCGCGCGGCCATTCCGCACGTGCTGCCACTGATTGACCGCGACAAGACGCGGACAACCGCATTCTATACGCTCGGTCACCTGCGGGCTCGCGCGGCGTTCGAGCCCGCAATGACGGCGCTGGCGAACCCACGGGAGTTGGTACGCATGCGCGCCGCGCAAGCGCTCGGACGGTTCGCCAATGCGCGCGCGATTCCGAAGTTGATCGCTGCGCTCAATGATGAAATGTGGGACGTGCGTTACGCCGCCGAGGATTCGCTCGTCGCGCTGGGCCGAACCAGCATTGGACCATTGCGCGCGGTATTTGCAAAAGCATCGCAACGGGCGCGACCGCACATTCTCGAAGCGTTGGCAAAACTTGGGGATCGGCGCGCGCTGGCATGGGCGAAATCAGAATTCAAGAATGACGATGCACTCGTGCGGGCTGCCGTGGAGAAGCAGTTGACGGAAGAGCTTGCCGCTCCAACCAAGAAACACTGACTCAAGTTTCGGACGGCACTTCTCTCGAGCGCGTCACGATGATTACGACGGCAAGGATGATTGCCAGGGCGGCGAACAACGTGCGCGGCGCAATCGGCTCACCGGCCAACGCCCAACCGAGGAACACCGCGACCACCGGATTGACATACGCATAGGTTGAGGCCCGCGCCGCCGTTGTAGCTTTCAGGAGCCACACATACGCGGTGAAACCGACCAGTGATCCAAATGTCGTGAGATAGATCCACGCAATGGCCGAGTGCATGGTCACGCGGGCGAACTCGAAGTGCTTCCATTCGCCGAGCGCGGCGCCGGCCACCACCAACAACACGCCACCCGCGATCATCTCCATGGCCGCTCCCATCAACTGCGATGATGGCAATCGCGCCCGCCGCGAGTACAGCGAGCCAATCGCCCAGAAAAACGCCGCCAGCAGGAGTGTGACCGCACCGGAGAGATTGACCCGCGCCCCGTCCCCCAAATTGCCGGGAGCCACGAGGAAGCCGAGGCCGGCAAAACCCACGACGAGCCCGAAAACGATGCCCACCGTTGGCCGTGGCCCGCTGTGCCAGAGCCATTCCAGCAGCACCATCCAGAGGGGGACGGAGCCGATGATCAGCGCGCTGACTCCAGAGGGTACTTGTTGTTCGGCCCAACTCAGCAATCCGTTTCCGCCGAGCAGCAAGAAACCGCCGACGATGGACGCTTCACGCCAATGCACGCGCTCGGGTCGCGAGGCGCCGCGTCCCCGCGCCCAGGCGTAGAGCAGTGCGCCCGCTGCTAGCGCCCGCGTACCCGCCATCGAGAACGGCGGGATGGTCTCGACCGCCAGGCGAATGCCCAGATACGTCGATCCCCAAATGAGGTAGACCGCTGCGAAGGCCATCGCGACCTGCCACCGCGGGGGTGTCCCGGTTTTTTCCAGCGATTCGCGCATTGCGCGAGCCTATCATAACTCCTAGAATCCCGCGCCATGAAGAACGATCCGCTTTGGATGGCCGACCAGGTGACCTACCAGATTTTCCCCGACCGATTTGCCATCGGCAAACCGCACACGTCGGAGTCGAAACTGGCGCTGCCGGTTTACCACAACCCCGGGTGTTCGCGGCGGCGCTGGGACGAGATGCCGGAGAACCCCTCGCGCGGGAAGGATTTTTTCGGCGGTGATTTGCCGGGGATCACCGACCATCTGGACTACATCCAGGACCTCGGGGTGACGGCCTTGTATCTCACGCCGATCTTCATCGCGCCGTCAAACCACAAGTATGACACCACCGACTTCTTCACCATCGATCCCCAGTTTGGCGGCGAGAAGGCGCTGCAGCGGCTGATCCGCGAGTTGAAGCGGCGGAAGATGCGGCTGATCCTCGACGCCGTGCTCAATCACGTCAGCGACAGTCATCCCTGGTTCCAGGCGGCGAAGCGCGGCAAGAAACCCTACAAGGACTTTTTCACATTTCTCACGTCCGGCGAATACGAATGCTGGCGCGGTCATCGCCACATGCCCGAGTTAAATCTGACCAACGAGGCACTGCAGAAGTTGCTGTTTCGTGGCAAGGACAGCGTCCTGCAGAAGTATCTCGAGATGGGCATCGACGGCTGGCGTTTCGACGTGGCGGTGGACGTCGGGTTGCGTACGGTAGGGGAGATGCGAAAGGTGATCCAACAGCGTTTCCCGGACGCAGTGCTGTTGGGTGAAGTGATGTGTTACGCGGGGGATTGGTGCCATAACGACCAGGTCTTCCACGGCGTGATGAACTACTACTTCCGCGACGCGGTGCTCGGCTGGTTGGG
>JBGOTY010000132.1:0-8859 GCA_041476745.1 Verrucomicrobiia bacterium
CGATGGCGGAATCAACCCCGAGACGGGCCGGCAGTGTGTCGAGGCTGGCGCCAACGTGCTGGTGGCTGGAAACTCGCTATTTCGACATAAGACGTTGAACCTGACGGAAGCTATTGCGGAGTTGAGGAGACATGCAACCAACTAGGATCAAATTCGGGACGGACGGCTGGCGCGGCGTCATCGCGGAGGACTTTACGTTTGAAAACGTGCGGCGCGTGGCGCAGGCGACAGCCGACTATTGGAATTCCCTCGTGGGCACACAGAAGGCCGCGATTGTCGGTTACGATAACCGTTTCTTGTCGGAGACCTACGCGAAACTGGTGTGCGAGGTTCTGGCAGCGAACGGGATCAAGGCGCTGTACCCGCCGTTGGCGGTGCCAACACCCGCGGTGTCGTTCGCCGTGCGCGACCGTTCCTTGTGCGGCGCGGTGATGATTACCGCGAGCCACAACCCGCCGCAGTTCAATGGGTACAAACTCAAGGCCCACTATGCCGGGCCGGCCGATCCCGAGATTTGCGCGCTGGTGGAGGCGCGGGTGGACCGGATGCCGGTCCGCACCATGGATTTCGACGAAGGCGTTAAGAGCGGGAGCATTGAAGTTTACGATCCCCGTGCGGCGCACGTGGCTGCGGTAAAGAGAATCATCGATCTCAAAAAGATCCGAGGCGCCAGGCTCCGGATTGTCGTGGACTCGATGTATGGTTGCGGCGGCACCCAGTTGGAGACCATCCTCGCGAAGTCGGCCTGTCGTGTGCAGACAATCCGGGCGAACCGGGACCCGTTGTTTGGCGGCATCAATCCCGAGCCGATTGGCAAGAATCTCGGGGCGCTGTGCGCGGCGGTGAAAAAGACACGCGCCCAGATCGGGTTGGCGACCGACGGCGACGCGGACCGGCTCGGCGTCGTGAACGACAAGGGACAGTACGAATCCATTCAGCTCGTGTTCGCCATGCTGTTGCTACATTTGATTCGCAATCGCGGGCAAAAGACCGGCCTGGTGGTGAAATCGGCCAATAGCACCGTGCTGATCGACCGCATTTGTCGCGCGCACGGTTTGAAACTGGCGGAAGTGCCGGTGGGATTCAAATACATCTGCCAGCAGATGCGCGAGACGGACGTATTGATCGGCGGTGAAGAAAGCGGCGGGATTGGGTTTCAGGGCCACATTCCCGAGCGCGATGGCATGTTGGCCAACCTGATGTTGCTGGAGATGTTGGCGATGAGCGGCAAACGCCTCACCCAGATCGCGCGGGAACTGCAGAAGGAGTTTGGCGCCAGCTCCTATGATCGCATTGACATGCACTTTCCACTGGAGAAACGCGAGAAGTTCATCGAGTCCTTGCGGGTCCAGCCCCCGAAGGAGTTGCTCGGGGTGCCACTGGCCCAGATGAAAGACTTCGATGGCGTGAAGTACATCGCGCGGGACGATTCCTGGTTGATGTTCCGCACCTCCGGCACCGAGCCGATCATCCGCATCTACAGCGAAGCGTCAACCGCCGCGCGCATGAAGAAGCTGCTGGAACACGGCAAGAGCCTCGCGCTGAAGATGGCGAAGGCGTAGGCCGAATCCTTCTTTAGGTTGGCGGGCAGGCCCTGGATATCGGCCCGTTTCTACTGAACGATTAGCCTGGTTTTGGCGCAGGGCGTGGGACAAGTACCGCCCCCACCGTCTCCCGTGAGTTGAGCCAGGAATTGAACCTGCGCATGCCAATTGGCTCCATTCCCGCTGGAGCTTAACAGTTCGACGATCACAAATCCCAGTATGTCGGCTTGCCCGCTGTTTCCGCTGAAAGAGAACTGGTCAACCACCGGCATAACCAAGATGGTCCCGGCACCGAGGGCATTAAACGCCTGGTCCACCTGTGCGTTACCTGTTTTGATCGGGATCGTTCCCACGGACGCCTCGCAGCTGCAACCAGACGAACCCGTCATGGCGTCATACCAGGCGCCTGTGTTCTTATAATCAACGAGATAGACTTTACCCTGCTTGCCACTTCCTATAGTATCATCGTTCAAAAGCAGGGTGTCACCATATGTGTGATTGGTCACCTGATCCACGGATACCCCAAACGGAATCGCATTCGCCGCCCTCCCAGCCGACTCCAGATCAGCGACCGATTGAACAGTTGGATTCATGGAACTCATGCCGACCACTTTGGCGAACAGCAGGCCGACGCTTCGCTGCGCGGACACGCGCACCGCATTATACGGGATCGCGTCGTTTACGGTGAACGTCCCGTTGCTCCATTGGCCGACCTGGACTCCCCCCCCGACTCCGTTGGAAAGCTCAGACGAGGTGACGCCGTTGGCGCCGGCTACGGAGATTGCTTCCTGGATGGCATTGTCTTTTGCAGCGCTCGCCGCCAAGTTCGTATTGAGCATGTTGACGCCGGCAAACGCGCCCGCATCGGCGGCAAACTGCTCATGCCGTTTTTCCTTATACGCTCGCCCCATGTCGATGGTAAGCGCCGCGAACCCAAACAGACACACCATGAAAACCGTGACCAGCACGAGCGTCGAGGCTGCTTCATCCCGCAAATGGCGCTGCTGAAATTCTTCTAATCGCTTGTTCATAAGCTCCTCCGCCCTCGCCGTGGACTAACGCATGACAGTCGTCGCGGTCAGGGCCAGCGTACTTCCGGCAGTCTTGCCCGGAACAACAAATGGGATGATCAAGGGCAGGTTATAGTTTACCGTTACGCTCGTCGCCGTGGCGCCGCCTACCGTTGTATTGGTGACGCTCGCGGTCGCGATGTTCGTCTTCAACATCGGAGCCACCGCACCGATAGCAACTGCCCGGATGCTGTCAACCGACGGGGTTCCAATTACCGCATACCGCGCCCCGACTGCCGATGCGTTGCGCACCGTGAGGAGTGCGGAAAAGATAAACCCGTACTGGATTATGCCAAATAGCAGCAGCGCCAGGACGGGCAGCGTCATCGCAAATTCCACCAGCGACTGCCCCGACTGTTTTCCGTATAATTTGCTTATCCAACGGCTCAATTGACGATTCATAATATTCTCCCCCATAACATTAGCAGGTGGCGTACCTATCCACTCCGCAGGCCATGTTTCATCCTTGCCTTCTAGCACGATCAGGGCCAACGGCTGTTGGAGTGTCGTAACTATCACAACCAGAACGGAGTCAACACCCGACGAGACGGCAATGGCCGGTACCTGTACACGGGAGGTTGGACGGCCTCCGGCAGCCGAGTTCAAGAATTGCAATGCTCTCTCAAAGGCGAGAATCATGCGCCAGCCGGGGTCTGTGCAAAACACCCGCCTTTGTCGTTGATCGTTCATTGCCAGACTATCCCGGGTCACCCCCGATGATTCAGGCGGTCGCAGCTTGCAAAATGGCGCCGCGAGGGGCAAGCTACCTTGTGGAATCGGGGGGGCCGAAATGGTAATGGTTGACTCCACGACGAGCGTTATCGGCAGGCTTCAGCTTGCCTCGGGTACAATGTCGGGTCGGGTGTTCGAGCTGACGCAGGATCGCGTCAACGTCGGACGCGACGACGACAATCTCATCTGCCTTGACCACATCACTGTTTCCCTTCATCACGCCATCCTGACTCGCTTCGGTACGCACTACAAAGTTCGCGACCTGATCTCCACGAACGGGACGTTCGTCAACGGCGAACGCGTGACCGGGGCGGAATTGCGCCATGGGGACGTCGTGCTCTTTGGCGAGATCGAGATGCGCTACGAAGAGCCGGGGCAGACGCTGGCCGAACCGAAGAAGCCCGCGAGCCAGACGGTCTTGCCTTTGGGGCGATCGCGGACGATCCCGCCGCCCGCAAAAGAGTTGGACTACCGAATCGTGGGCGCCGATGGACGCACCTACGGGCCGGTCAATGCCGCGCAACTGCAACAGTGGATTTCGCAGGGCTTCGCCAATGAGCAAACGTGGGTGCCGGCCGAGGCGCGCCGGAACTGGAAACGGCTTGCCGAGTTCCCGGAGTTTGCCGACGTGCTCCGGGCCAATCCGACCCCGGCCAACCTCTTGGGCACGCCTCCCAATGACGCGCGCTGGGAGACGCCCGTCAAGGTTGGGCCTGATGCGATTCCGGAGTATATCACTGCTCCAGAGTTTGCCCCTGCTACCGAAGAAATACCGACCACGCCGGATCGCTGGGGAAGCTGGCCCAATCGCGTGGCTGCGCTCTTGTTGGTGGTGCTGGCGTGCGGCGTTCCCCTGTGGTGGTTCGACCTCTGGCCGTTTGGTTCGCGCGGGCCGCTTCGGCAATTTGGGCGCAGCGCGGACGTGAATGTGTCCTCCGATCCTGATTACGCGGTGGCCAGCGCGGCGGAGGACGCGAAGAATTACCCGGAATTGCTCAAGAGCGCCCGGGTTTTGGCGGGTAGATATCCCAACAGCGCGTTGGTCCATTATATCCTCGGCGAAGCCTACGCGAAGCTGGGCTTTTTTCCGGATGCCGCGACGGCATTCCAGGAAGCGATCAAGCTTAAACCGGATTACACCGATGCGTGGTACAACCTCGGCTGGGCGTACACTCGCGCGGGCAAGTCGTCGGAAGCGGCGGACGTGTTTCAGCAATTGCTCAAGCTGACGCCGCGCGACCCCGTGGTGTGGGCGGATTTGGGTAGCGCGTACGCGGGGCAGGGGCATCCGGCGGACGCGATCAACGCCTACCAAAAGGCGGTCGAATTGAAACCCGACTATGCCGACGCCCATTTCAAGCTCGGCGCGGCCTACGCGAGCCAGGGTCAATACCCGGACGCCATCAACGCCTTTCGGCTGGCGTTGAAGCACAAGCCTGATTTCCCCGACGCATGGTTCAATCTCGGCGTCGTCTCCGAACAGCAAGGCGATCACAACGAAGCGGTCGTCTTCTTCCAGAATGCGCTCAAGCTCAAGCCCAACTACGCCGAAGCCTGGGGCGGCCTCGTCCGGGCCTACTTGAAGCTCCACCAGACCGATCAAGCGGACCAAGCCGCCCGCGAAATGAAGAAGATCGATCCTGTCAAAGCCGATCAACTCGCCGAAGAGTTGCGTCGCGAAGCCCCCGCGCCCATCTCCACCGAGACAAAGTAGGGTGCCGGACGGCCTAAACCTGCCTCTAAGCGGCTCCATTTTGGGTTCGTTTTTCAGTTTTCGGTGCAATTACCCCCCTGTTTTTGGGTTCGTTTTCCAAAACGAACCCACCGAATTATTCCGTAACTGCCAAACGTAACATCCTTGTAAATGGGCGGTTACATCAGAAACGCGATCAAAAATCGGTGGGTTCGTTTCGCAGAAATGTATATAGGCCCCCCTTGGACGGCCTCCGAAGCGCCCTCGCGAAGTAAACTCGCGCCATTTTGTCGCATCGTCTCGTCTCGCCATGGCGGTCTCTTGAAGACGCATCCCTTCTATAATCTCAACGGACATGACTCTCCACAGTATATCATTATCGGAATACGATGTACAGAGCTTTCAACGTTGGGGGATGATGATCCAGATCGAGCCGATCTCTTCGCGCCCCACAAAAGCGAACTGATATTCACCAAGATCGCACTTCTGGATGACAAAGACGCGGAACCCGATCTCAGCGTGAAACTGCCAGACGGCCTGGACATCCGCAACGAAGAGTAACGGCGAGTGCCGTTGTAGGCGCGCTTGCCAAGCGCGGAATGTTCAAGTCTCCGAACTACCGGCCGTACCTTTTGGCAGGCTTCTCACGCACGAGAGCGCCAGTGGGCTCTGCCGAAGCCAGTGCAAACTCAATGGATTCCGGTTGCTTGATTTGCTCGGAAGCATCCAGAAGTTCCAGCGAGACCAGCCGGCCTGCTTTGTCGTAATCCAGAATCAGCCCGTCGCGCGCCTCATCACTCTCCGCGACTTTGCCGTCACGCAGAATGATGGACAACGTGTCCGTTTCCCTGTCGTAGATGACCTTCATGGCTATTTCCAGTATTTGGCGACCTTGTTCGTCTTATATACGGTGATCACATGTCACATCTGAGGTTCCAGTCTACCTCCCCGCTGCCGCTTCGCCAAGCCCGATGAGACTTTTGGCATTCTGTAAATTGTAAAGCGCTGACTCCTTAGACCAACTACTTGTGCAATTTATCGTTCTCGCCAATCTTGCGTTGTCTGCGGAAATGCTTAAGGGTTCCGTCCTTTAGGTTCTTCAGGACGAATTCGACGAAACCAGAGCGCATGACCTGCTGCTCCATCGTTTGGTGAATGCTAATCGTAACTGACAACGATGCCAATTTTACGAGGGGAACGGGTGCCACTGAAGTTCTCATGAGGACAGGGAGTTCAAAAGGGATATTAACGTGGCGATTTGCGATTTCAGCCTCACGCATTTCCTTAACAAGTTTCATGTATAGGTCGCGCAATGTGCCGGTCTGCTTACCATCCTCAGCGTACAGTGCGACGTCCTGCGGCGGTTTGCTAAAGCGTGTCGACAGTAATTCCTTCACGACTTCGCTACCAAACCGCACTTCGATCTCTTTCAACCATTCTTGGTCGCAGATGAAAGTCGCGTCCGAGAACTCCGGCGTAAAAACTGTGATCTCTGATAGAAGTCGCATGTCCGGAGTCACACCAATAAGTCGTATTTTCGCCCACGAGACGTCCGTAAGAACAATCGGAGGGGACGGGGGGTCGGGTGTCTCTGTCAACTCGTACAGCAGGATGCCATGTGCATGTGCGAACTCTCGAGCGCCGCTTTGGTACCCTGAACGCGTGACAACTATTCCACGGGGTTGTCCGGGAAGATCGTCAAGAACTGCTTTGAACTTTAACAGCTCCCCCTGGTTGACCGGCGTGGACCAATCTTTGGCCTGTACTACAGTTGCATAGCAAATGCCGCCAGTCTCAAAATCCCAAAATACGTCTATCTGGTGTGTGGCACTCTTCCCTTGCAGGGTGATGTTTTGCTTAACTTGAATGGTACGAACGGAATCCTGATCGAGTATCTCTTGGAAAATCTGTTGGGTAATGAGTTCATATGGAATACCCGTGCTCATGGCCATGCCTTCTGTGTGCAATGTTATTACTTCGGCTGAAACTCTCGGCGAATGGTGGCGATCACATCTCCAAACGTCTCCCTAATACGGCCCTTTCCGAAGCGAATCTGGTTTACTCCCAGTATATTTGAGAATTCCTTCACGTCGTCTTCGAGTAGAGCGATTGCGCGGGTGAAACCGAGTCGCGCCTGAAACAACCCAAGTTCGTGGATTACATTCTCGCGTGCATGAAGTTCTCCGTCGCTGTGAATATCCTCACCAGTGAGGACTAGAAGGGCAAATGAGGATTTGCTCAGCATCGTCTGCAGAACCTCTTTGACGGAGAGACCCGCTCTCGGCCCAATCTCGTAGGCGGATACGTGAAAACCGTGTTGGTCGTGCAGATGATCTTTGAGGTCTCGCCACTGAGAGTCGTGGCCGTGGCCGATGAAAATGGTGATGGGGGTCGGTGCGACCACTATCTTGCTTGAATCTAAGTTTTGCTGAAAGACTTGGAACACCCTTTCGACATCAGAACGGCTCCCCATTTTAATCAGGACAAGCAACTTCCTTGGCTGGGGGGAGTGGACACCAAACGCGTACGACTGCCAATAATGCTGGATTTTGTATGTCGTAGCCTTGGGGTATTCCGCTAGACATTCTTGCAGGGTGTCAAAGTTTAGTGACTCCAGGCCGATCGTGACCTCGAAGGATTGGCCTTTAGAATTGTGCTCCCCCAAGCAGGATAAAAACACCTCGTAGGCAGCTTGGATAACACTAGGGGCAAATTTAACGTCGTAATACCATTTTTGCTTCTGCATTTAATGAGGAATACCCCCGAGCAGAGATTCGGTCGAATTATTAAGGGATCACTCCCGCACAATCGCATATTCCGGCCGCATCGACATCAGCCTGCCGTAGCGAAACTGCTTTTGCCTGGCGCCCTTCGACGGCGCGCAGGGTAAGCGGGGCAGCCGTGTGGGCAGTGAATAGCCGGTCAGCGAATAATCCTCAGGCGGTGGCGTCGTAGCAGACCAACTCCACGGTGTTGCCTTCGGGATCGCGCACGTACATCGAACGCCAGTGTACCCATGCGCGTACGGCGACTTTCACCTTGAGCCCCAACGCTTCCAGCCGCGTCCGCTCGGCATCGTAATCCTTCAACGCAATGGCGAACGCGATGTGGTCCACGGTGGTTTGGGCGGCGCTCAGCCCGGTATAGCCCGGTTCCTTGCGCCGGTCAAAGAGCGCCAGAATTTGCGTGTGCCCGCCGTAACCATCGGCCACCTTGAAAAAAGCCGTGTCGGGAAACCGCCGCATTAGTTCGAGGCCGATGACGCGTTCATAGAACGCCTGCATCGCCTCGAGGTCATTCACGCGAAGCGCAATCTCGCCCAATGCTTTGATCTTACCGGTCTGCATACGATGGTTCGTTGGCGACGTTTGCCGTCCGCCGCTAGGCTTCGACGATGTCGGACTTCGTGCTTAGGACAAAGGCGACGACTTCTCGGGTGAATCAAAGCAGAGTGGCGGATTTGTTTCAAGGATTACCCGACATTTCCCATATGACTACATCAGCCTGCCGTAAAGTGGGGGAGGGGACTACCCAAACGCGGGAAAGGCTGCTACACTGCGCGGCTCATGGATTTGGGGCATATACGCAATTTCTGCATCATCGCGCACATCGACCACGGCAAGACGACGTTGTCGGACCGATTGTTGGAGACGACGGGGGCGCTGGAGAAACGCGAGATGCGCGAGCAGGTGCTCGACTCGATGGACCTCGAACGCGAGCGCGGCATCACCATCAAGGCGCATCCGGTGACGATGACCTGGCACGCCGAGGACGGCCAGGTGTACGAGTTGAACCTGATCGACACGCCCGGCCACGTGGA
>JBGOTY010000133.1:0-8846 GCA_041476745.1 Verrucomicrobiia bacterium
CCTGATAGCGGTACTGGTTCTGCACTTTCGCGAGGGGCGCGGGCGTCGCCCCGCCCATCAAGACCTTCAAGCCGGCGGCCTGTTTCTGAAATCCCTTGGCCAACGCTTCCGCGACAAACCGGGCCTTTTCCTCGCTGCGGCTGCGGACGGTGACACAAACCAGGCGCGTGGCGGGCGGGTATTGAAGCTCCTGCCGAAACTCGATCTCCTGCTCGTAGAACCCGATGAAATCGTGTTGCCGCGCGTATTGGATGGCGGAATGAAACGGCGTGAAGCTTTGCACGACGACTTCGCCCTCGACATCGCCGCGGCCGGCGCGGCCCGCGACCTGCACGAGGAGTTGGAAGGTACGTTCCGCCGCGCGGAAATCGGGCATGTGCAGCGCCATGTCGGCGTAAATGATGCCCACGAGCGTTACATTTGGAAAGTGCAATCCTTTCGCGATCATCTGCGTGCCGACGAGGATGTCGATCTTGCCCACGCGGAACGCGCCGAGAATTTCGCGGTAGAGCGACTTCCGCGTCATCATGTCGGAATCCATCCGCTGCACGCGGGCTTTCGGGAATGTCCTCTGGATCGCCGACTCCACTTTCTCCGTCCCCATGCCACCGTAACGGATCGCGGGATCGCGGCACTCGGGACATTTCTCCGGCACGCGACCGACGAATCCGCAGAGGTGACACAGCAACTGCGCGGCCTTGCGGTGGTAGGTGAGCGACACGCTGCAGTTCGGGCATTTCGCCACGTAACCGCATTTTGGACAGAACATATGGGTCGCGTACCCCCGACGGTTGAGAAAGAGGATGACCTGCTCGCTTTTGTCGAGCCGCGCCTGGATTGCGTCACGCAATTTGCGCGAGAGCACGAACAATCCTTTCTGGCGGATCACTTCCTGGCGCATGTCGATGATGCGCATGAGCGGCATTTTCTTGTTATCGACGCGCGATGGCAGGGACGCCAGCGTGTAACGACCGCGACGAGCGTTGTAGAATGATTCGAGCGCCGGGGTGGCCGAGCCGAGCACGACGGCGGCATGCTCGATCCTGGCGCGCATGATCGCGACGTCGCGCGCGTTGTAGCGGGGCGCTTCCTCCTGCTTGTAGCTGGTCTCATGTTCCTCGTCGACGACGATCAGCCCCAACGCCTGCACGGGCGCGAACACCGCCGAGCGCGGGCCGATGACGATGTGCGATTGGCCGTCGCGAATCTTGTGCCACTGGTCGTGCCGTTCGCCCGCGCTGAGATTGCTGTGCAAGACCGTGACTTCCTGGTTCTGGAACCGCGCGCGGAAACGCTCGACTGTTTGCGGAGTGAGCGCGATTTCCGGCACGAGGACGATGGAGTCCTTGCCCTGGCGCAGCGTGTGTTCAATGGCTTGCAGATAGATTTCCGTCTTGCCGCTGCCCGTGACACCGTGGATGAGGACAGGTTTGGGCGCAGAATCGGAAGACAACGCGCGGCGACTGAGCGCCGCGGCTACAACGGAGTTGGAATTTGCGGCGTCGATCGCAGCGTTGCAGAGTTCCAGTGCCTTCTGTTGGTCGGGTGTCAGAACCAACGCCTCCGAAGGCAGGAACACCTCGCCGCCGAACGGGTCGCGGTCATCGATCTGCTCGCTGAGTTGAACATAGCCCTTCTCGGCGAGCTTCTTGACCGTGGCCGCATCGGTGTCGGCGAGTTTTAACAGCTTGAAGAGGAACATGCCCGGCGATTTCTGGAGAATCTCCAGCGCGCGCGCTTGTTTCGGGGCGCGCTTTTTGAGTTCGACCAGGTCTTCAGGCGAAATCTTGCCAGGCTTGACGTATTGGCGTTCTTTCCAACTGATCTTGCCCTTGCGCACCACTTCGGGCAGCGCGCATTTCACGCATAACTCGACGGGGCAGCAGTAGTACTTGCCCATCCAGCGCGCCAGTTCGAGGACCTTGTCGCCCAGCAGTGGCTTCTTGCCGATGACGTCCCCTATTTCCTTCAGGTGCGGGTACTGCGAGTCGTCCCCCAACCCGACCACATACCCCCGCGCCGTCGTTTTCCCGAACGGCACCGCCACCCGGGAACCGATCTGCACCGCGCCCGCTAATCGCGGCGGAATGCGGTAATCAAACTCGCGGTCGAGCGCGAGGTCGACGACGATTTTGGCGATGGATTGAGGCACGGGGGGAGCATACAAGAGGAAGTGAGAAGTAAAAAGTAAGAAGGCAGAAGTAAGGACGGAGAATTGGGGGGAGGCGGCGCGAAGGGGAAACGACAGAGATCCTTCGACAAGCTCAGGATGACAGAACAGGAACGGCGCGGCGAAGGGGGATGGGAGCCGAACGGCGAGAAAGGAAAAACGAGCTGGTAAATGTATCAATTTGCGATATAATGGGAGGGATGAGGAAATCGACGAGTCGGATTACCAGGTTGCCGCCGGAGGTGCGGGAGGAGATCAATCGGAAGATGGATTCCGGCTGGGCGTATCGGTTGATTCGGAAATGGCTTTTTGAACAGGTGGCGGAGTGTGACGTACCGGCGCTGGAGCTGGTGAAGGGCGATTCGTATTCGTTGGCGTGGTTGCGGGCGGCGAAGAGCCCGGAGCATGCGTGGCATCATTGCGAGTTGGCGTTGGGGAATTGGTATCGGGTGCATCATCCGCTGTGGCTTAAACTGCAAGTGCAGGGGAGTGAGTCGATGCGGTTGGTGAAACGGGCGGGGATGCTGACGAAAGAAGCGGCTGGGTATGCATCCGCCGACGCCCAAGGCTATCCTCCTTCGCGAGGCCGCTACGGCGGACGATTTGGCGGACAAGACGGTGGGCAACCTAGCGCAGCGGAGTCCGCCCAAATCGCAATCGAGGGTGGGAACGTGATGATGCGGTCGGTATTGATTGATGCGATCAGCACGATTCGGAGCGGGAGCACTGATCCGAAGGACATCGCGCAGTTGGCGAATGCGTGGGCGCGGTTGAACCAGGGGCATGTGGAGGCGGAGAAGTTGCAGTTGAAGAGGCAGGACAGTGTCGAACTCGCGTTCGATGAGCTGGGCAAAGACGTGAGAAATGATCCTGAAGCCAAAGAGTTGTTTTACAGATTCTACGCGGCTGTGAAGCGGTTGGAGGAGAAGGCAGAGGGGCGAGGACCGTCACCGACGAACACGGACGGACAGGGACGGACACGGACAAAGTGGACGGAATAGGCGAAGTGGATGCGGCCTGATACATATCTTAGATATGTATCAGGGATGATCGGAAGCAGGAGAGGGTGGAGTTGGGGTTGCCCTTCCAAGGTCAGGGTAAACGACGGGGAAGGCCTCACAGGCGGCTTGGGTGGAACCTCGTCCTCCAATTTCGGGTACTACAAATTCCGATGCTTACGGTATAATCGGGGCGAGGTAGAATATGACTAAATCAAAAGTGATTTGTTTTGTGGCGACGCGGAAGCCTGCGGATGCGCGGAAGTTTTGCGACCCAGGCACGACGAGGTCGCGTTTGCCGCGGGAGTACAGCGTGCGGCGTGTCGTCGGACTCCGCTCCATGCATCTGGGGATGCATTCGGCTATGAGTGAGGATGCGGAATCAGGAGGTAGAACATGAAGCATGCAAAAATAATCTGCTTTGCCGCTACGGTGAAACCTGAATCTGCCCGCAACTTCTATCAAAAGACGCTGGGGTTGAAATTCGTGAGCGATGATCCGTTTGCGGTGGTGTTCGATGTCAATGGCACGATGCTGCGGGTGCAGAAGGTGGAGGAATTTGTACCGGCGAGGCATACGGTGCTGGGTTGGGAGGTGGCGGACATTCGGGTGGAGGTTGAGGGGTTGGTGAAGAAGGGCGTTCGGATGGAGCGGTTTCCGGGGATGGAGCAGGATGAGTTGGGGGTGTGGACGAGTCCGGCTGGGGGAAAGATTGCTTGGTTCAAGGATCCCGATGGGAATATTCTGTCGCTGACGGAGTTCAAATGATTTTGGAGTTTAGATTTGGGATTTGCGATTGCGGCCCCTCACCCTAAACCTCTCCCCGTGCTCGGGAGAGGAGACGGAAGCGGCGGGATACCTACACGACAGGCATCGCGCCCTACAACACCTAGCGGAAACGGCGCCGAACGATGGTAAAGGAATCCTGATGATCTTGGTTGAGACAGATTTGGAGCGGAAACTTTTGACGGTGACGTATTGTGGGCATGTGGTGCCGGGCGAGATCGAGGAGCATATGAGGGATATACAGGTGGCGCTTGCGGGTATGCCGTCTGGCTTCCGGTTGTTGACCGATCTGGGAGGAGTGGAGTCGATGGCGGCTTCGTGTGCGCCGTTGATTGAAAAGGTGATGGATTTGATCGATTGCCGGGGGGTGTCGACGGTGGTGAGGATCGTGCCTGATCCGAAGAAGGATATTGGGTTCCGGGTGATGTCGTACTTCCATTACAACCCGGGCGTCAACATTGTCACTGTTGAGACGGTAGATGAGGCGGCCCGGGCGTTGGGGTAGTCCCGCAATTCTGCGGGATGCCGCCAAGGTGGCGGCAGGCGGGACGAACACGGACGGACATGGATGATACTCATTGAAAAGCATGTGCGAATAATCCAGAATTTGCGTGATGGGTGAGGCGGAGAAACTGATTCCGGCGCATGGCGGGTATCGGAAGCTGAAGAGCTTTCAGGTGGCGCAACTGGTGTATGACGTGACGGTGCGGTTTTGTGACCGTTACCTCGAGAAGCGCAGTCGGACGCACGATCAGATGGTGCAGGCGGCGCGGTCGGGTGTGCAGAATATTGCGGAGGGGAGCCAGGCCTCCGGGACGTCGAAGAAAACGGAATTGAAGCTGACGAATGTGGCGCGGGCGAGCCTGGAGGAGTTGCGGCTGGATTATGAGGACTTTTTGCGGCAGCGGGGGTTGGGAATTTGGGGGCGGGATCACCCGGCGCTGGTGCGATTCAAGGCAAAGCGGTGCCAGACTCTGGAGGAAGTACGGGTGTGGGCGGAAGAGGAGCGCCGCCGAGCAAGGACTGACACGGACAAACACGGACGGTCAGGGACGGACACGGGGGTGAAGGCCAGCAAGGGACAACGGGAGTCTGTGCCCGGCTCTGCGGAACTGGTGGCGAACGCTGCGCTCTCGCTCCTGAACCTGTGCTGCTACTTTTTGGATCGGCAATTGGCGGCGCAGGCGGCGGCTTTTGAGAAGGAAGGCGGGTTTTCGGAGCGGCTTTATCGGGTGAGGAAGGCGCGGCGCGGGGATTGACGGCGTGTTTGTGAGGTAGGGTTGTTCTCAATCTTCAACCGATTCGCGGCTCCCATTGAGGCGGGTTGTTTCCAGAAGCATTCCCCTACTCGATTCGTGTTCCTTTGTTTATACTGCGCGAGATGTCCAAGAGGCGGAACAAAAGGAAAATATCCAGTTTGGAGCGGGTGGGGAATTGGGTGAGCCTGGCGTTGGTGCTGGGGGCGGTGGGGTCGGCGGGGTTCGTGTGGTGGCGGTGGGAGTATCGGGAGCGGCGGTTTGACCGGTTGATCGAGGAGATCGCGCCGCGGTATGGGGTGGATAAGTATCTGGTGAAGGCGGTGATTCGGCGGGAGAGTAAGTTTGATCCGTTCGTGTATGGGAGGCACGGGGAGATCGGGTTGATGCAGGTGACGGATGGGGCGGGGCAGGCGTGGGCGCGGGCGGTGGGGCGGCGGGATTATGGGCGGAGTCTGTTGTGGGATCCGCGGGCGAATATCGAGGCGGGGACGTGGTATTTGGGGAGGGCGATGGGGCGGTGGCCGGATCGGGAGCCGGAGGTGCGGGTGGCGTTGGCGCTGGCGGAGTATAATGCGGGGTTCGGGAGCGTGTTGCGGTGGTTGCCGCATGGGCGGGAGGCGGGGGGGGCTGGTGGTGCTGGCGGGGAGGTGACGGCGGAGGGGTTTGTGGGGGGGATTACGTGGCCGACGGTGCGGGATTATATCACGGATGTAATGGAGAACTACCGGATATACAAGGAGCGGGGGTATCTGTGAAAATTGGTGGGCGCCCGCAAACTAGACGGTAGTGTCCTGGGTGAGGCCAGGTGAGGCTAGGAGAAGCGCAGCCACCATCGTTGGTTGTTCACGGGCACCCATTGCCTTTTATATAAGATTCGACACCGTGCCCGGGGTTTCGTTCAAAAAACATTTTTGCGGTGGACGCCAGCAAATATCTGGCATGGCAGAAAAAGAAAAAACGTCTAACCTCGAAGTTTGACGTTCTTGGCCCGCGATTCCTCGGCGAGCCGCTTCTTGAACTCCACGAATTTCGCCCGCAGTTTCGCGTCGCCGACCGCTAGGATCTGGACAGCCAGCAGTCCCGCGTTGCGCGCCGCGCCGATGGCCACAGTCGCCACAGGGACGCCAGCGGGCATCTGCACCACGGACAACAGCGAGTCGAGTCCCTTCAACGACTTCGACTCGATCGGCACACCGATCACCGGCAACGGCGTATGTGCGGCCACCACTCCCGCGAGATGCGCCGCGCCGCCCGCGCCCGCAATGAGCACGCGCAGTCCGCGCGCGTGCGCCGTGCGCGCGTATTGGGCGACATCTTCCGGCGTCCGATGCGCCGACATCACCTGCGCCTCGGTTTCAATGCCAAATTCCTCACAGGCGTCCGCCGCCAACTTCATCGTAGCCCAATCCGAGTCGCTGCCCATGAGAATTCCGACAGAAGGTTTATCCGTCTTGCTCATCCGTTCCTCTCTTTCAAAAGCTTTGCCGCTTCACTCCGGATAGGCGGACAAAGACTTCAAAGCATTTTCGAGTTCAAGTCTTTTTTGCTCGCGCTGCTCATCCCCGGCGTCAGCGGGCACGATCAGGGGGGGGCCGATACGCAGCGTGGCGTGCGTGAAGGGCAGCGGAATCATGAAACCGTCCCAACTGTTCACCGTAATTTTGTGACCCAGATCGTAGGAGACGGGGATGATCGGCGCCTGGGTGAATTGCGCGAGGCTGATCACGCCGTCGTGGCAATGATACTTCGGGCCGCGCGGGCCATCGGGAGTGATGCCGGCGTCGTACCCTTCATCGACCAGATGCGCCAACTCGCGTACCGCCTCTTTGCCACGGCGGCTGCTCGAGCCGCGCACACAAATCAGGTTGAACTTGCTGAGCACCCGCGCCAGTTTCTCACCGTCCTTGCTCGCACTGACCAGGACCGCCACGCGATCGCGGCACCGCGTGTGCCAGTATTTGCGGAAGAGGTAAGGCATCAGAAAGATGCGGTTGTGCCAGAACACAAAAATGCAGGATCGTTCCGGCGTCTGCGCCAACAGCCCCGGAACGTCATCGATGCGCCAGCGCAGCGTGCTGCCGATGAGCGAGACGAGGATACGCAACAGCCAGCCAATCATACGCTAAACTGCATCTCGTAGAGACGCTTGTAAACCTGACCCAACGCCAGGAGTTGGTCGTGCGTCCCCTTCTCCACGATGCACCCTTTGTCGAGTACGATGATGCAGTCGGCGTGCTGGACAGTCGAAAGGCGGTGCGCGATGACGAGCATCGTGTGCGCCTTCCTTTGCTTGCCACTCCACATCAAGTCATCGAGGGCCGCCTGTACCGCACGCTCACTTTCAGTATCAAGCGCGCTCGTGGCCTCGTCGAGCAAGAGGATCGGTGGATTCTTGAGAATCGCGCGCGCGATGGCGATGCGTTGGCGCTGGCCCCCGGACAGCTTCGCCCCAGACTCGCCAATAATCGTGTCGTACTGATTCGGCATTTCCGCAATGAAATCGTCGGCGTGGGCCCGCTTTGCCGCGTCGACAATCTCTTCCCGTGACGCACCTGGCTTTCCGTACGCGATATTGCTGGCGACCGTGTCGTTAAACAAAAACGTTTCCTGGGTGACGAGACCGATCTGGCCGCGCAATGATTGGAACGTACCGCGGCGGATGTCCTGTCCGTCGATGGTCACCGCGCCGCTCGTCGGGTCGTAGAAGCGCGGGATGAGGTTGAAGAGAGTGGTCTTGCCCGCGCCACTGGCGCCGACAATGGCCACAATGGAACCCGCGGGGATTTCGAGGGTCACTTCATCGAGCACGGCGCCGTTGTCGCCGTATCGGAAGCTGACCCTTTCGTAACGGATCGCCTGCCGCAGACGCGGTAAGTCAATCGCCTGCGGCGACTCCACAACGCTGGGCTTGGTGTCCATCACCTGGAAAATGCGCTGGGCCGCGCTCAGGCTTTCCTGAAGTTGCATTTGGACGCCGCTTAGTTTTTTCACGGGCTCGTACAGGAAGAACAAGCCGACGGCCATGCCCACCAGAGTGCTCGCCGGCATGTCCGTCTTATATGCGTAAAGGAATACAAACGCCGCGCCCACGCCGGAAATCATCTCGATCAACGGCGTCGAGATCGCTTTGGAACGGACGATGCGCATGCGCTGGCTGAAAAGGCGGCTGCACAACTCGCGGAAGTCCGCCGCCTCGCGTGCTTCCATGCTGAACGCCTTGACCACGCGCATGCCCACCAGCGCCTCGTGCAGCACCGAGACCAACGATGCCTGGTGTTCCTGCATCGCCTTGGCCGCTTTGCGAATGCGGTGTCCGTACACCAGAATCGGCACGAGACAAAGCGGAAACAGCACCAGCGTCGCCAAGGTCAATCGCCAGTCGAACCGGAAAAGCGTCGCTAGGACAAAAATAAGCGTCCCTGGCTGCTTCACAATGTCGGCGACGACCGTGCTAATTGAGTTTTGGATCGCGCCCACATCGTTCGTGGACCGCGAGATCAATTCTCCCGTCTGCGCCCCCGTGAAGTAATCAAGGGAAAGAGACTGGAGGTGTTCAAACAGCAATACGCGCAGATCGTTGACCACCTTCCCACCCACCCAATTCATGAGATACGTCGTGCCAAAATCGCAGAC
>JBGOTY010000134.1:0-8842 GCA_041476745.1 Verrucomicrobiia bacterium
GGAAGAGGCCACCAAGGCCATCACCGATTTCAACGGCAAGGAATTGGACGGTCGCGCGTTGACTGTCAACGAAGCCAAACCCCGTGAAGAGCGTCCTCGTGGCGACTTCGGCGGCGGCGGCGGCGGTCGCGGCGGCAAGCGCGAGTTCAGCCGTCGTTAATTCGACAGCGGAACGAAAGTTCACGAAAAGAGCGTCCCATTTTGGGGCGCTCTTTTTCTTTCTGAAACCGATCGCTACAGGCTCACATCCCACACCAAGCAGGAGAAATTATGAAATCCAAAAACATCCATGCCCCTGATCTGACAAAGCAACCACCCCGCAGTCCACGTGTGCGGCTAGGCGGTTACGCCATCCTCGCCCGCTGTATCGACAAAGGCCGGGCGCTGCTGGTCGGCAAGAACGGTGAGTACAATTTCGATTGCCCGCACGATCAACATGTCCTGAAGTTTGCGGGCATCAAGGCCGACGCCCTCAAGAAACAATTGGCGCTCGGCAAAAGCGACAGCGAAATCGTGGCGTGGATCAACGCCAGCTCAACCACCAAGCCGCAACCCTGGCAAATCGCGCAATGGAGCGCATTTGTGGAACAGCGCGGCGCGAACGACGTGGAGACGCGCGAGTTCTTCACGGGTTTGCTCGCGAAGCTCAGCAAGGATCGAGAAGACATCCTGGGCTGGTTCGACCTGCTCGATCTGGACGATTATGTGAGCTTCGGCGGCAAGGCCTGAACCGCGCAGTCAATTAGCGCAACGGCTGGTAAAACGGGCGCCCGTGATTCGTGGTGCCGACGCTCCAACTGCCCTTGCCTGTCGGTTCACCGGCTTTCAGATGGATCTGCTCCACGAGACTTACATCCTGCCCCCGCCCTCGGGTTTCCTTTTCCCGTGCCAGGCCTGCATGGCCAACGCGAGTTTTTGGCGATGCTCCTCCGAAAATGCGCGCTTGGGTTTTCTAGACGCCGATGACGACACCACAACCTTCGCATTCGCGGGGTCGTCAGGACTGCCGTGCATCACATGGGTCTTCCATTCACCATAATGCCGATCCTGCCATTCCGTCACGGCCCGCTTCCAACCAATATCATGGCCCCGCTTCTCGCTTTCGATCCATTTGTAGCTTTCGATTTCCTGCTGCTGGGACCAGAGGATTTCAAACAAGGGATGCAGAATACCCTGGTCACGAAGAGCGCGCTTCCAGGTCACGAAATATCTCTGTGCCCATTCCTCGCTGGCGCGCTTCCAGCCGATGTCCTGACCTGCCTTCTCGCTTTCGATCCAACGATATCTTTCAATCTCCTCTCGCTGCGACCGAGTCAACTCAGCGAGAGGGTTTCTGTTTTCCAATCTGTCCTTCATTTCACCCCCCTCCTTGAAGGGTTACAACAGGTTCTTTAGCAGGAAATTAACCGCATTTCATACGACCGTGCGCGCGAGACTATGCAGATACTTCTAGGCGAATAGGTTACAACACGGCGCCTTTCCTGAAAAACACATGGCGCACCGCTGCCAACCTGTTTGCTTCTGCCCAAGGTGTGCAAAACAATCACAACAAAAGACGCGATGGACCTGCTGGACTCGAAGCGTCCACCACTTGCAAATACCCGGGACTTGGTCGATAGTAGAATATGACACTGCAGGCACAGCCACCTGTGGTTCAGCAAATTGTTGGTTTTTAGCGTGAGATCGTTCTTTTGACCGTTGTCTTGATTAGGGCGCAGCCGTGAGGGAAGAGGCAATGAAACAAACAAAAAATGCCTCGTTCACGACTCGGTGAAATCACCCGCGGCTGCGCTCCTTTTTTTGAGGTTCGTCCCTTCCGAACGCCCGCCTACCCAGCCAGAAACCGGCTGCGGGTCTACACTGACTTGACTTCGACGCGGACGGGCTCCTTGAGGTGGAGATCGCGTTGGGGGAACGGAATCTCAATACCGTACTGCTTGAACTTGTCCCAGATGGCGAAGTTCACCTGACTTTCGAGTGAACCCGCCCGGTGCGCCATGTCTGATGACCACACGCGCAGCTCGAAGTTGAGCGAGCTTTCGCCGAATTCCTTGAAGACCACCCCGGGGGCGGGGTTCTTGAGTACATTCGGGTTGGCATCGGCAACTTCGAGGAGAAGTTTTTCCACCACGTGCGGATCACTGCCGTAGCTGACTCCGACGCTGATGCGAAAGCGCACACGCGGGTCGATGTGCGTCCAATTGACAACCCGGCCAGAAACGAACTCCGAATTCGGCACGATGACCATGATATTGTCATTGGTCAAAACCTGCGTGGCGCGGGCACCGATGCGTTCCACTTTCCCCACGGTGTTGTTGCCCAGATCAATGCGGTCGCCAATCTGGATGGGTCGCTCGGCCAGAATAATCAGCCCGCTGACGAAGTTGCTGACGATGGTCTGAAGCCCGAAACCGATCCCAACACCCAGCGCGCCCGCAATGACCGCCAGGGAACTGAGGTTCACGCCAACCGTTTCCACACCGATAAGCAACCCCAGCACCAGCACGATGTAGCCAACAATCCGGGCGATGGCATATTGCTGGCCGACCTCGAGCTTCGTGTGCGCCAGGACACGCGTCCGCAAGAGGTGGCGAACCAGCCGCGACAACAAGACAACCAGCGACAAGACGACAACAAAGTCGACAATGGTCGCCAGCGAGATCCATTTCTCCCCGAGCTGAAACAGCGGCTTGTTGAAGACCCCCGATATTTCGCTCCAGGTCATTCAATCACTTTCCGATGGTGACCCACTTCCGCGTTTTGGCGGATTTTTCGACGGCATCGAGGACGATCTGGTCCGCGAGGCCCTCCTCGAAAGTCGGTTGTACGGGATGTTTGTCGACGACCGCGTTGATGAAGTCGGCGATGGTGTGGACGAAGGTGTGTTCGTAACCGATGATATGACCCGGTGGCCACCAATTGCCGACGTAGGGATGTACCCCGCCGCCTTGCGTGACCAGGATGTCGCGAAAACCACGGCGGTCATCGGGGTCGGCCTCGTTGTAATACTTCAACCGGTTCATGTCCTCGAAATCGAAAACGAGCGAGCCCTGGCTGCCGTTGACTTCAATTTGGATGCCGTTCTTGCGGCCGAGTGCAAAACGCGTGGCTTCGAGGTTGGCGAGCGCCCCATTCTCGAAGCGGCCGATGAACATAACCGCGTCATCGACGGTGACTTTGCCCTTTTTGCTCGAGTCGCCGGGCAGCGGGCGTTCCTTGATAAACGTTTCCATCTGGCCGCACACCTCGCTGAACTCGCCGACGAGGTAGCGACCGAGATCAATAATGTGGGCATTGATATCGCCGTGCGTGCCCGAACCGGCGATCTTGCTCTGCAGCCGCCAGACCAGCGGGAAACTCGGATCAACAATCCAGTCCTGCGCGTAGCGGGCACGATAATGGTAAATCCTGCCGAGTTCCCCCGCGGCGATCATCTTCTTCGCCAGAACAATCGCGGGAATCCGTCGGTAATTGTGGCAAACCATGTTGACGACCCCGGCTTTCTTCACCGCCTCGACCATCTGTCTGGCCTGCTTCACATCCATGGCAAGAGGTTTTTCACAGAGGATCGCCTTGCCGGCCCTGGCGGCCGCAATGGCGATCTCGGCGTGCGTGTCGTTGGGGGTGTTAATGTCGACGATGCCGATGGTAGGATCGTCGACAACCTCGCGCCAATCAGTCACAAACTGGTTCCATCCCCAGCGGTGGCAGGCATTCTTCACCCCGGTCCTGTCACGCCCGCAGATGACCTTCATGATGGGGCGGGCTTTGAGATCGAAGAATTTATCCGCTTTCAGCCACGCGTTGGAATGGGCGCGGCCCATGAATTTGTAGCCGATCATTCCGACATTCAGGGTCTTTGGCATTGGCAGGCCTCTCGCTCGCAATAAAGGGTTGAGATTTGGTGCGAAACATTATACTCATTGGCTTGCCCCGTTTGTCACGAGAAAAGAGAGGAAAATGCCCATGACCAAGCCGCATGTAAAGTTGTTTATCCCTGGCCCTGTGGAGGTTAGCGAGGACACCTTCGAGGCCATGAGCCAGCCCATGATCGGTCACCGGGGCAGCGGGTTCCAGGATTTGTACGCGGCCATCCAGCCGAAATTGCGGCAGGTGCTCTATACTAAAAACCCCGTCTTCCTTTCCACTTCGTCCGCCTGGGGCGTGATGGAAGCGTCGGTGCGCAATCTTGTCGCGAAGAAAGTGCTCAACTGCTGCTGCGGCGCGTTCTCCGATAAATGGCTCGATGTCAGCCAACGCTGTGGCAAGCAAGCCGAGGCGCTCAAGGTTGAGTGGGGTCAGCCAATCCTGCCGGAAATGGTCGACGCGAAATTGAAGACCGGGCAGTTCGACGCCATCACGCTCGTGCACAATGAAACCTCGACCGGTCTGATGAACCCACTCGCGGAAATCGCCCAGGTCGTGAAGAAATATCCCGACGTCATGTTCGTCGTGGACTGCGTGAGTTCAATGACCGCTCTGAAGATTGACACCGATGCGCTGGGCATCGACGTGCTCCTCGCGGGCGTACAGAAGGCGTGGGCGATGCCGCCGGGGCTGGCCGTGTTTGCCGTGAGCGAGCGCGCGTTGAAAAGGGCGGAGACGATTCCTGCCCGGGGATACTATTTCGATTTCCTCGAATTCAAGGCGAACCACGACAAGAACATGACGCCGTCAACACCGAGCATCCCGCACATCTACGGATTGAATTTCAAACTCGACCAGTTCGCGAAGGAAGGACTTGAGAATCGCTATGCGCGGCATCGCAAGATGGCGCAGAAGACCCGCGACTGGGCCAAATCGAACGGCTTTGAACTGTTCCCGAAAGCGGGCTACGAATCTGTCACGCTGACCTGCGTCAAAAACAACAAGAATATCGACGTCGCCAAGCTGCAGAAGGCGCTCAAGGACAAATACAAGGTCCTCATCGATGGCGGCTACGGTCCGATCAAAGGCAAAAGCTTCCGCCTCGCGCACATGGGCGACGAAACCGTCGAGACCGTCGGGCAGTTGCACGCAATGCTCGATGATTGCCTGAAGTCGCTGTGAAGATCACGAAGGACTCTGTGCTCGACGCTGTCGCATGCTTGATGCGACAGCGTTTCAAGGTTGAAGCCGAGCGTAACAAGCAGTTCCTCTGGGGCGATGCTACGGTCATGGCCGATCTCTACCTTCCCGCCCCACTCCATTGCCTTGTACAATTCGACGACGCGCCGCATTGCACGCGCGAACGCGCCGCGACGTTCGCCAACTATCCGTCCGACACACCGCTAAACTTCGACGTCCGCCGCTACCACGCCGACCAAACGTCCGGCGACGCCGCCCTCGCCCAAGCCGATGTGCTCGCTGATCTTCTTCCGCCGAAGCAAGGCCTCAACCCCACCGTCCGTATCCGCGACGACGAGATCGAAGAATTGAGCGGTCCGCTCGCCGAACGCATTGAGTCCCTGCTTTCCAAGCGCCTCGCCTACCACGCCGGCACAATGTTTCACCTGATGGTGGACAACGCTGGCGCCAAACCGCATTCGCAGACCATGCACGGGAACCTGTCGGACTAAGCCGTCCACCTTGCATTCAGCGCTATACAAGCGGTATCCTGTCTTTCGCGAATAACGTTATGGCTCTTCACAATCGCTACCTTCCGTTGTGGCTCCATAGACTGTGTAATGGGCTGCTTGGCACAGCCGGCTCCGCTACGCTTGCAGCGGTTGGTTTATGTAGCTTCACGTCAGATCATCCCCTTCATAAGCTATCAGTTGTCTTGCTTTATCTCAGCGTCCCGATCGGTGTTGTCTTGGCTGCGATTGCAACACGCTTCTCTATTGTGGAGCATTGTGCTGGAGATGCAGGTTATGACGAACTGGTCAAAGAGGACGATGAGAAGCCACATACACAAACGTGATGCTTGACAGTTTCCGCCTAATACCACACATTTGTGTGGTATGCAGCCACGGTCCCAACGAATCCTTCATGTCGACGGCGATTCGTTCTTCGCTTCTTGCGAGATGGCGCTCGATAAGAAGTTGAAGGAAAAGCCTGTCTTTGTCGGCGGCGGACGCCGCGGCGATGGCATCGTGATCGCAGCCAACTACCTTGCAAAGGCCTATGGCATCATCACGGGCATGGCGTGTTTCGAGGCGAAACACAAATGTCCCGACGGTGTGCTGGTGCGTCCGCATTACGACGAATACCGCCGTCTCTCGCTGGAAATTTTTCGACGTGTGCGCTACTACACTCCCCTGCTTGTGCCCACTTCGATCGACGAAGGGTTTATGGACTTCACCGATTCGCCCGCCGTGTTTCGGTGTCGCACCCCGGCGGAATTGATCATACGTATGAGGCGCGAATTGATCGAGGAAGTCGGCGTGCCGGTATCGATGGGACTCGGTTCCTCGCGCTGGTTGGCCAAATTGGCGACAGAAGATTGCAAACCCAACAATTTTCGCGAAGTGAAGGAGGACGAGGAACGTGAATTTCTTCGCGATATCCCCATCCAGAAGCTGTCGGGCATCGCCACCCGGCGGGCGCGTTCGCTGCGGGCGCTGGGCGTCTGGACACTTGGCGACATTGCGCAACTGCCGTTGGGATTGCTGGAGAAACGCTACGGGTTTTTCGGCCTCGAGTTATGGCTGCTCTCCAGCGGCCAACTGCGCGAACGGTTGTCGCTGGCCCACAAGCCACGCACCTGCATCGGCAGCGCCACCACCCTGCCCTACGACGAACCGGACCACGAAACCGCGCTGCTGTTCCTGCTCGACCAGACTGAGAAGGTCGTGACGACATTCTTTCGCGAGAACCTCAAGGCCCGCGAGATGGGCGTATACGTGCGCTTCAAAGATCACGAAGGCAACGGCGCCAGCGTGAAATTCCCCACGGCGCAGTTCGAACCGCGCCTCATCAATCCGCAGGTGGAGCGATTGTTCCGGGAACTTACCGCGCACGCGGAGCAACCGATCCGCCAGGTCTGCATCAATTTTTGGAACCTGCAGCCGTTGGAATTGGAACCCAATTTCTTCAATCACGACGTGGAATTCAAGCGCCGCGAACTGCACCACGCGCTGGAGGAAGTGGAACAACGCTACGGCAAGCGCTGCGTTAAGACCGGCACGCGTTTGCTGCTCGAAAAACAGGCCGCCTATCTTGTTGGCGACAAACCCAAGTGCCCGTTCATCCCGCAACGCGAAATGGAAATCAAAATGGACAAAATCCCCGAGGCCATGCTCGATTTGATTTACGAGGACGAATGGAAGCCGTTGGAGGGCGAGCTTCCCGCCGCGCCACTTCCCCTGCCCCGCACCTGGGGCCGCTCCACCAGCCGCACGCAAAAATTCCTGTAGCCGCAAATTCGTTTCACGATGACCGCTCCCCAAAGGCCCACAATTTTGCTTGCACCCGTCCCCGGCGGACATATCCTCCACACACGCGGGACAAGCCAGTTCAACGCCCTGAAAGAATCAACATGGCCATCACTCGGAAACGCCGCATCCTTATCCTCGTTGTCAGCGGACTCATTCTCATCGTGTTGGTCGGGCTGTTCGCCTTCCGCCGACGCGAACCAGCCATCACCGTTCAGACGGAAAAAGTCACCCGGCGCAACCTCACCGAAATCGTGGTCGCCAATGGCCGCATCCAACCCGTCGTCCAGGTCAAGATCAGCCCCGAAGTCAGCGGCGAGATCACTGAATTGCCAGTCAAAGAAGGTCAGTCCGTCAACAAAGGCGACCTGATCCTGAAAATCAAACCTGACGTCTACATCGCCGCCCGCAACCAGGCCGAGGCCAGCTACAAATCCTCCATCGCCAGCCAGGCCTCCGCTGCCGCGACCTTGCGAAAGGCCAAGGCCGACTTCAGACGCAGTCAGGGATTGCTCGAGTCGAAACTCATCCCTCTCTCCGATTTTGACCAGGTCCAGGCCTCCTATGACATCGCCCTGGCGCAACTCACAAACGCCGAACATCAGGTCGAAATGGCCCGCGCCTTGTTGTCCAGTGCCGAAGAGGAACTGGCCAAGACCACCATCGCCTCCCCGCTCACCGGCACGATCAGTAAATTGAACTCGCAGCTTGGTGAACGCGTCCTCGGCACGGTCCAAAACGTCGGCACCGAAATCATGACCATCTCGAATTTGGGCCAGATGGAGGCCCGCGTAGACGTCGGCGAAATCGATGTGGTGCTGATCCACCCGGGCCAGAAAGCGCATCTTGAAGTCGATGCCTTCCGCGACCGCAAGTTCAACGGCGTGGTTACCGATATCGCCAATTCCTCCAAAGGCTCCGGCTCGGCAACCAGCGCCGCCGCATCCAGCAGCCAATCGCAGGACGCCACAAAATTCGAAGTCCGCATCAGGATCAATGAAAATGAAGCTTTTCGCCCCGGCATGTCGGTGAGCGCCGAAATCGAAACACGGTCTCGCACAAACGTACTCACCGTTCCCCTCGCCAGCGTCACTACCCGCGCGCCAAAGCCGAACATGAAAAACACGGGCACCACCACCAATCAAGTCAACTCCAGCGGCCAGGTCGCCACCAATTCCGCCGCAACCGATAAGAAGCCCAAGGAATCCTCCAAGATGTCCGAAGTGGTGTTCGCTCTGGAAGCCGATCATGTGAAGACGCTGCCCGTAAAAATCGGCATCTCCGATGACAATTACTGGGAGATCACCGACGGTCTTGCCGAAGGAGAGGAAATCGTCTCCGGCGGCTACCGGGCCATCAACCGCGACCTGGATGACGGCAAGAAAATTCGCAAGGGCAGCGTCGTCAATGAGGAGCCAAGGAAAATCGTCGTGGCGCTGATTCGTCTCCAGAATATCTCGCGGCGCTATCAAATGGGCGTCGAAACC
>JBGOTY010000135.1:0-8757 GCA_041476745.1 Verrucomicrobiia bacterium
AGTGACTTGGCCTGGGTGTGGCAACCCTTCAACTCTGGCACCGACGCCACATAGTAACGGGCGGAATCGCGCTCGATAATCACACTAAATTCGCGTCGGGTCGTCTGCATGCCCCTCAATATGCCAGTCCGGTTCGCACAAAGCAAGCCGACAGCGCGAGCCGGTAGATACAGCGCTTTGGCGCCGCGTCTCCCCAAGTAGTGGCGCGGGCGTCTCGCCCGCGTGCCTTCTGTGTTGAACTGGCGTCCCGCCTGTTAGTTATGTTCCCCTCCTCGGAGGGGACAAGGGGTGGGTGCTTTGGGATGTAGCCACCCCGTCCCGTCAGGACGCCAGTCAAGCATGCGTGTCGCGCCATAGGTTTACCGACGGCGGATTCCCCTCCTTGGAGGGGACAAGAGGTGGGTGCCTCGCCGCGCAGATTGAGGATCAACCCGGACAACAACATTTTTGTCACGAGTGCGGAGTTGACCCCGGCTACGACGGCATAGCCATCAGATCAAAGTGAAGCGTTGGCAACCCGATGAGGCGCTAGTATAGCCCAATAAACATATTCCCAGTCTGTCATGCTGAGCTTGTCGAAGCATCTCCGTCGTTAAGGTTGTCTCCATTAGGCTTGAGGTGTAGCCGCCTCGCTCTGTCGAGGCGCTGACCGGCCATGTTCCCCTCCTCGGAGGGGACAAGGGGTGGGTACTTCGGAATGTGGCCGCCTCGCTCTGTCGAGCCGACGGTCGCGCAGAATCGTCGCATCGAGAACGCAACGGAACTGGCGAGTCTTTAACCTTCCGATCAACCGCAGCGATATGGCTGGCTCGCAGGACGAAACCCGGTTATCCAAGTGAGCGGAGAAGGGAATTGATCGCCTTGGAGAGCAATCGGCGTCTTTCGTCCAGAAACTTTTGATAGCTCTCCGGTTTCCACAAACTCGGATCGTCTGGTATGAAGTGCGCCTTCCTAACGTCTTTGGTTGTGTACTCGTCCAAGTATTGCCAAGGTGATTTGGCACCAATCGAGGCGTTGGATGTTTTGCTTAGAAACGTGAGGTTGGCAACGTCGTTTACCTGTTCCCTGAATTCACTGATTGAAAAGTCATTGTCCTCGCGATATTTCAGCGCAGCTTCGTCCTTCATCATGAAGTCGAATGGGAATATGTGGTGTAGCTGTGTTTCCTCGGATCGGATATCATCGAGCGACCTAACCTCTCCCGAATCGAAGTCCTTTGCTCCCTTCCTTCGCATCGCCATGTACATTAAGAGAATCAACACGTTTTTGGACGGCGAACCACAAATTGCATCCGGCTTTATTTTCAAACCGCGATATTCTTGCTTCGCCTCGGAAACAACAACCGACAGCAGACTATCGAATCCCTCTCTCATTTTGATGCCAGGCTTGGAGAGGAATTTGATATCCCTGTTCAAAACAGTTTCGGAAGCGCCACTATAATGCCCACCGAGTTGCGACATGATGAAAAACTTAGTCAGCTTCTTCCGTCCTCCAGCGGCGGAGCCTGTTTTCGCAACGTAATAGACCATAGGAACCATCGCGTTTTTCGAAGTAAAAAACTTATTCTTGTCTAGCAGAAGGTCTTTCCTCAGAAGAGAGATCACCTTGTCGGTACCCTTCCGGCCAGCCGCCCAGAGCCGATTGAGTTTCCCTTTGCTAAGTTTCTGATCGGCGATCCGGTCGGCAAGTTTCTTAATCTTCGATGTATTGCACTGGATGACCGCTAGGGCACGCATTAAGAACGTGAGGTCAAGATCGTAGTCCTGTCCCCTCAAAGTCCTCCGGTAGTCTCTGAAATCCTTCGCTGCGCCCCTCCAGTGAGGTATGATTTCTGCGATGTGTATTTCTGCCCCTGTAAGCGGAGTGCCCTGTGAATTCACTCGTGAGAAGATTTCGCCTACTTCGGGGTATTTCCGATCTGTGATTATTTGAATAGGGAATTGGTAGTCGCGGATTTGCTGAATAGTTTGTTTGATCTTATCCCTGGCACCGGGCTGAAGACTCGCGTCAAAATCCGGCACCCTTTCGGTTGACCCGTCAAATAGCGAGTTCATGAGCACCCAAGGAAAGCGGTACTGACTTCCATCGGACGTAGTTTGCATCTGCTTAGGGAATATTTTCAAATTCACAAACAACGAAGGTAACTCCTCTTCAAGTTCAGGTTCGACACGCTTTAGAAATCCCCTTTCGAGAATCACCGATGCGAGCGCAGTGATTCGTTGCTGACCATCGATCAAAAAATATTTCGGGACGTGATCTTCGAAGAAATCCAACCACTCTGGTTTGATGATTTCCTTGAGCAGTTTTTCCTCGCGCATTCGAGGTTGCCACAAAATGAGAGAACCACATGGATATTCTCGGATGATAGAATCTATCAATTCCTTGACCTGGTCACCGTCCCAAACAACGTCTCGTTGAATTTCTGGAACTGCGATTTCCCCCTTCCGGAACGATTGCATTAACTGGCCCACTGTCTGATAAATCTGCAAGATATTGCTCATAATTTGGTTCCTTCCGAAAGCGGGTGTCGAAATTGGAAGAGGCTGTCACTGTACAGCGTTTGTGTCGATTCTCTTGAACTCATCGCTATTACCGCCGTTGCCAACACCACGGAAATTGCACAACTGCGTGCTCGCGTGGGGGGCATCGTAAGGGAATGGTGCAGGATTTGCAATCAAACCGTGAGTTCTCTGGATGGTCTCTGATCAGAGGCGTTTTCGGCTTCGTATCCACCCAGATTTCGCCCCGCTTGCCGCCCTCAAATCGGGCAACGGCGAAGCTCTTGCCAGCGTAAACGGCGAACCAACCTGCTCTACCAATTCCCGCTTTGATGGCGGATGGAGAATTCTTGATAATGCGTTTTGGGCAGTTCCGCGACGAAGCGGGAGGGACGTTGGAAACCGCCGCTGTCACCGCCGGTCATGCGGAAAAGTGGAAAGGTGAGATACAATTCGTCCTTGGCGCGCGTGACCGCCACGTAGAACAATCGCCGTTCTTCTTCCAGGCCTTCGAGGTTGTCGAGCGAACGCGCGAGCGGGAACATCCCATCGCACAGGCCAATCACGAACACCGCCTTCCACTCCTGCCCTTTCGCCTGGTGCACGGTGCTCAGGCGGATGAATTCCTGGTCGTTGGTTTTCAGCAGCGTCGCATCCTCGGCTTCGAGGTTCGTCAACAGGGCCAACTGGCTCAGGAACTCATCGAGGCTTTCGAATTGCATCGCGAACGAGGCGAGCTGATGCAAATCCTCCTCGCGCGTCCGCGCATTCGGGTATTTCACCTTGAGATAGCTCGCGTAGAAGGTGTCCACGACCTTCTCAATCATCTCGGCGGCGCGCTTCGGTTCCAGTTTGCGTATTTCATTCAACGCCTGCGCGGCCTTCTTCCAGTCATCGACCGCCTTCTTCGGGATCGCCTCGCTCGTGAGTAGCAACGGCTTGCCTTCGGCGAGTAGCGGATGAAATTTCCCCCAGAGTTTGTCGGCGGTCCTCGCGCCGACGCCGGCGAGCAATTTGAGTATCCGCTTGAACGCCATCTCGTCGTGGGGGTTGACCGCCACCTTGAGGAAACAACTCACGTCCTTCACGTGCGCCTGCTCGAAGAACCGCAGGCCGCTGGTGATGACGTACGGGATGTTGCGGCGCGTCAGTTCCATCTGCAATTCCATCGCGTGGTAATGCGCCCGGTAGAGCACCGCGATATCGTTGAGCGCCACGCCTTCGTCGCGCAATTCGAGGATGCGCTGGGCAACGAACAGCGATTGCTGGTTGCTGTCGGGACAAGGAATCAGCCACGGCTTCGCGCCCCCGTCGCGTACCGCCGTGAGGACTTTGGCGAATTGGTGGACGTTGGCCTTGATCGCCTCGTTGGCCAGTTTGAGGATGCTCGGTACGCTGCGGTAATTGACTTCGATCTTGAACGTGCGCGCGCTCGGGTAGCGCGACGGAAAACCGAGGATGTTGCGGTAGTTCGCGCCGCGCCAGGAATAGATCGACTGCGCATCGTCGCCCACGACCATCAAATTGCGATGGAGCATGGCGACCGCGTCGATCAACTCGGCCTGGATCTTGTTCGTGTCCTGATATTCGTCCACCAGCACGTGCAGGAACTGTTCGCGGTAGTGTGCGGCGACCTCCCCCTGCTCCTGGAACAGCCGCAGCGTGTTCACCAGCAGGTCGTCGTAGTCCATCGCATTGGCCTTGAGCTTGCGCTCCCGATAAACATCGCGCAGCGTGTTAATCGGCCCGGCGAGATGCGAAAAATAATCGTACTGCTCGACCAAAACTTGTTCGATGGAGCGGTCGGTGTTCACCGCCAGCGAGTAGATTTCCGCGAGCACGTCGCCTTTCGGGAACCGTTCCTGCTTCGTGTCGATGCCGGCCTCGGCCACGCACGCGTCGAGCATGTCCTTCGAGTCCTCGCGATCCAGGATGGTGAAATCATTGCCGAAGCCCAGAAGCTTGGCATGGCGGCGGAGGATGCGATTGCCGATGTGGTGAAACGTCCCGCCCCAGATCGCGGAAATATCGGTGGGCAACAGGCTTTCGACGCGCCGCAGCATTTCCTTGGCGGCCTTGTTGGTGAACGTCAACAACAGGATGCGCCCCGGCGGCACGCCGTGCTCGACGAGCCACGCCACGCGGTACGTGAGCGTCCGCGTCTTGCCGCTGCCGGCTCCGGCGATGACCAGCATAGGGCCGGAGTTGACGCTACCGTCGGCGCCCGTGGCCGTCACGGCCTCGAACTGCTGGTCGTTCAGTTCTGCCCGGTAATCAATATGAAGGTCCCGCGCGCCCGTCGCGGGTTTCAGAATGTACTCTTGCGCCATCGGCTACTTCTTCCACGCCAACCCGAAGATGACCACGGCCACCAGGCTCAGGACGGCCAACATTCCGCCGGGCATGAACCGCCGCGTCTTGGCGTAGCGAATCGCGAAGATGACCACGAGCAACGCCGCGATGACCAGCGCCACCACGAGACTGTCAGCCGAGCCACGCCAAACGCCAAAACCGCTCGCCAGCAAGGCCAGCCCCATTCCCACCCCCGATATCAGCGACGCTTTGCTGCCCACTTTGACGAACCCCATGATGCCCCCGAAAATCATGATCACGCCATAAATCCAGATCTCAATCGCCGTGTTTTGCATGGTTAGCACCCTACCCGATGCACCCGTTATTTGTCCAGCGAACCCCCGCAATTGGCGCAAATCTTTCTGTACTTGCAGTATTGGTAGGCTTTATATAGAGTCTTGACGTTGAGTGTTGTATTGCAAACGTCGGCCTCGTAAACAAGGAGATGCAGTGATGACTATTAGGAGATTGCTTGCGGGCGCACTGAGTTTTATCGCTTCAGCCGCCATGATAGCTGGACTGGGGACAACCTCGAACGCCCACGCGGGAACTGCGCTGGTTGCGCGCAGTCAATTCCGCCGAGTGGTCGACCCCTCCGAACGCAGTGCCACGGGCACCTTGGTGATGACCAAGAATGGAATCCTGGAAACCGTGGAATTCACCATTCGCGGTTTGGCGCAAGACTCATTTGCGACTTATTTTTCGCCCAGTGAAACTTTCCCGTTTGAAATAAGCACAAACTTCTTCGTCTTTTCAGTTTCTCCGCTTGATCGCACAAACATCCACCGCGGGAATTGGCACACCCGTCTCGTCGGTACGAACGAAGCCCCACCGTTGATTCCCTTTATTACCGACCTCGATGAAACAGGCCCCACCCTGTTCTCGATTGGCAAGGTAGACGACAGCGCACTGATCGTCGGCGTGACCAACATCGTCGGCACCGTCACCAACGTCGTTAAGGGAATTCCTGTGCCTCTGGAAGATAAGACGAACACGGTTTCGATTACAATGTGGGCGCCTGCCCCAGCCCTTTCGGCCAATCCTGCGGCACTCAGTTATCACCGGAAAGCAACGCTCGCAGTCCCGTCAATCCCCCCGGTGCCCAAGGCCAAAGGTCTGGTCAAGTACCGATTCGCTGGCAACTCGGGCCGATCTATATTTGAGGTCGACGTCTTCAATTTACCGCGCGGCCAGAATCCGCATGTCTTCATCGCCGACAGCACCAGCACCACGAACTTCAATTTGATTGACGCGGGTACGCTGACGCCGAGCCCAACCAGCCGAACGGACAGATATATCCGCGACACGCAATTTGGCGATCCACTGCCCCAGCAGGTGCGCGATGCGGGCGATCTTTCCGGCCGTATAATTCAGATCTTGGATCTCAATGGCAATCCGCCCTTTATCTACCTGGAAGGCACCATCCCATAGCGGTACGGACGCGCGACGACTAGTTTCCTAAGTCCTTCAGGTCAATACGGCCGTCGTAGAGGGCTTTGCCGATGATAACGCCAACGAGATTTCTACTGACTTGCTCTTCCGCCAGGCGCTGGAGTTTTTGAACATCTTCGAGCCGTGAAACCCCACCGCTGGCAATGACGTTGCAGGTAACGGAGGCGCAGAGCGACGCGATGGCTTGGTAATTCGGGCCAGCCAGCATGCCGTCGGTCGAGACGTCGGTAAAGATGACGTTCAGGACGCCGAGGCGGTTGATCTGCTGGGCGAATTCGACGGCCGGCAGCTGGGTCCCTTCCATCCACCCTTTGACCGTCACGAAACCATCGCGCGCATCGATACCCACCACGATGCGCGGACCGAAATCTTCCAGCAGCGCGCTCAGAAACTCCGGCGAGTCGCAGGCCTTGGTGCCGAGGACGACGCGCGTGACACCCATCTTCAGTGCATCTTCAACCTGCGGGCGCGTTCGCAATCCACCGCCGAGTTGGATCGGGATTTGCACCGCGTGGAGAATGGCGCGGACGCCATCCCAGTTGCGCGGTTCGCCTTCGAAGGCTCCGTCAAGATCGACCACGTGCAGGTAGCGTGCTCCTTCGTCTTCCCAGCGCCTGGCAACGGCGGCTGGATCATCACTATAGACGGTCACGGCCTCGGCGCGCCCCTGTTGCAGACGCACCACCTTTCCGCCTTTCAAATCGATAGCCGGATAAATGAGAAATGGTCGGCTCACGGTTGCCCCTTCCCCAGCCGCACAAAATTCTCCAGCATCTTCAAGCCGACCGCCTGTGACTTTTCCGGGTGAAACTGCGTGGCGAACACATTTTCCGCCCAAAACATGGAGCAGAACTCGATGCCGTAGTCGGTCGTTCCGCAGACAACGGACGCATTCTTCGGCTGACAGTAATAGCTGTGTACGAAATACACGTAGCTGCCATCAATCACCCCTTTTAGAAGTGGGCAGTCGCCCTGCCGAACGCGGAGTTGGTTCCAGCCCATGTGCGGAACCTTGAGGCCATTGACGGCGAAGCGTGGCACGGTGCCCGGAAAAAGCGCGAGTCCTTTGACGCCCGGCGCCTCCTCGCTGGATTCGAAGAGCGCTTGAAATCCGAGGCAGATACCGAGAAACGGACGCTTCGTCGCAATGAATTCGCGGATGGTGTCGACCAACCCGACCTTTTCCAGATTCGCCATGCAATCGCCAAACGCTCCGACGCCGGGTAGCACCAGCGCGTCGGCCACCAGCACGGAGTTGCGGTCGCTCACAATGCGCACGTCGGCGCCAACCCGCGCCAGCGCCTTCTCGACGCTGCGCAGGTTGCCCATTCCGTAATCAACGAGTGCCATCATGCAGCCGGAGACAATATCGGAGATTTGCTCCGTCGAGCAAGCCCCGGCTCACGAAGGCGGACGGCGCGCCAGGAGCCGGCTGATGGCGCGGCTGGGGGTTTCAACGAGCAACTCCCGCAGAAACGCATCGGTCGTCATCGCGCGAGGCTCGGACAGCCGGTTCCGCAGCACCAGCGCCACGGTCATGATAATGGTTATCGCACAGTACGAGATGCTGTACTGGTTCCACTGCCATTGCGACCACGATACGCCCCACCCGGCGAGCGTGTCCAAAACGATGCCCCAGAAGATGGGAAACACGCCGGACACAAGGCTGGTCACCACGGTGTACAAGGCGAAGAAATGACTCCGTCCCATCGCCGGCACGGTGGCCATGACAAGGCGCGTATTGGCGAGGTTGAAGAGTGGCACGCTGATTCCCGCGGTGAACTGGATCAGAAAGATCGTCGCGAGATTGAATGGCAGTACCCGCGCGGCCACCGAACACCAGCAACTGAGGTGCATGACAAAAACCAGCGTCGCCAATCCCAGCAGCGGTCGGCTCCCCACCCGGTCCACGAGATGGCCGAATCCCCACAGGCACGCCGCGCACACCGCGCTCCAGAGTACCATCATTCCCAGAATCAACGAGTCGGGTGCCGCAAACGAGTCGCGGAGCATGGGGATCCAGAACACGCCGCTGCCCGCCTGGGCGACAAGAAATACGACGTTGTATACCAGCAGCTTGAAAAACGGTGGATGAAGCAACATCTCATTGTACGGTACGCGCTCCGGGCTTGCAGCAGACGGCGGCACAGGCACATCCGGGATGCGACGTAGAAACCAGAGGCTGATGATCGTCGTGAGAAAGCTGGCGAAGAACAGCAATCCATACGCGTACCTCCTTTCCGGCGGCCGCAAATAGAACGCGGCGAGGATCATCGTGCCCAGCATCGCCAACGCGCTGGACATCTGGTCGCGCGAAACATAACGTCCACGCACCTCCTCCGGGATCCACTGGGTGACCCACGGCAAAAAGCCGCACAACGAAATGCCGCGCGACGCGTTGTACGCGAACAGCAGGAACAACAACAACGCAATGCGGGTGACCACGTTGATCTTC
>JBGOTY010000136.1:0-8676 GCA_041476745.1 Verrucomicrobiia bacterium
ATGATAAATGACCGAGCACAGCACATTGTTCGCGGAGTACGTCGCCAGCGGATCGGAACAGGCCTTTCGTGAACTGGTCGCGCGCTACCTTGATCTGGTCTATTCGACGGCGGTTCGGCTGGTCAGTGGCGACACCCATCGGGCGCAGGACGTGGCCCAAACTGTCTTCGTCGATCTGGCTCGCAAGGCACCCGCGCTCCCACGTGACGTGATGTTGGGCGGGTGGCTGCATCGCCACACCTGCTTCGTCGCGTCCAAAATCATGCGCGGCGAGCGCCGTCGTCAATTCCGTGAAAGGCAGGCGGTGGAAATGAATGCGCTGCAGGACCACTCGGAGGTGAACCTCACCGAGGTCGCGCCCCTTCTCGACGAAGCCATCAACCAACTCGGCGCCCAAGACCGCACCGCCATCGTGCTGCGCTTCTTCGAACAACGCGACCTGTGCGCAGTCGGCGAAACCCTCGGCAGTTCCGAAAACGCCGCCCAGAAACGTGTCACCCGCGCCCTGGTGGAACTTCGCGGCCTCCTCAAACGTCACGGCGTAACTTCTTCCGCGGTGGCCCTAGGAACGGTGCTCGCCAGCGAAGCCGTCTCCGCCGCCCCGGTGGGACTGGCGACTGCTATTTCCAACGCCGCCCTCGCTGGCGCGACGGCGGGAACCGCAACAACTCTCACCCTGGTGAAAATTATGACCATGACCAATCTCAAACTTGGCATCAGCGCTCTCGTGATCGCGGGCGCAGCAACGGCTTTGGTGCTCCAGCACCAGACCCAAACCACTCTCCGCGAGGAAAACGAATCCTTGCAGCAGCAAATCACCCAATTGCAATCCGAGAACCGGCGATTCTCCAATCTCGTGGCTCAAGCCGACAGTTCCCAGTCGCTGGCGGATGACCAACGAACCGAATTGCTCCAATTGCGCGATGAAGTCACTCGACTTCGTGCCGATTCTCAAGAGCTGGCTCAATGGAAAACCGCCAGTGCCCAAAAAGCAAATGACCCGATGGAAGCGGCGGCAAGGGACTTGCTCGGAAAAATCAACCTGCTCAAAGAACGGCTCCGCCAAAACCCGGGCTGGAGCATCCCGGAGCTTCAAATTCTCCCCGACTCAAGCTGGGCGAATGCTGCCATGAGTGCCAAACTCGACACGGACGAAGGGGTTCGCCAGGCTCTCTGCGGACTGCGCAACACCGCCAAGCAAGGGTTCAACCGTGGTATCAGCCAGGCCCTGGCAAAATACGTCCAGGCCAACAACGGAGAGTTGCCCACGAGCGCTTCTCAGGTGGCTCCCTATTTCGTCTGGGTCAATATCCCCCCGCCGAATCCCGGTCCCTCCGTGGTCGACGCTATTCTCCAGCGTTACCAGATGCTTAAGACCGGTAACGTGAGCGACTTGCAGCCAAACGATATGCTATTGACCGAAAAAGCTCCCGTGGACGATCAATACGACGTCATATTTGAAATCGGCCTGGCCGGTTCTAAATGGCACGGGATCGGCCAGAGGACCGGCCCAACCGGCTCGAGTACCTGGCCCCTGTGGCAACCGTCCGATAGTAAGTGATCCGACCTTTTCCCCGGCCAAATTAACTAGGTTGCAGAGATTTGCGGCCCGCCGCCACTAGCGTCTCAAACAGCAACCGATGGCTCTGTTGCCGCCCCTGTCGTCTGCCGCGTGTGTGCGGTTTCAACGGCAACTCCCTGGTAGTCCGCCAAACGACGGAACGTCGGGGATTCACGGTACAGGTCCTCGAAGGAACTGGCGGTGGCCTCGACTTGTGATTCACCACTCTGGACCTCGTTGGCCGCCTTCAAGACCACAAATTTGGTGCAGAGATGCCGCACCGTGCTCAAGCGGTGCGCCACGATCAGCGCACTGGTGGCCGAACCCGAAAGCACCGTCGCCAGCCCGGCCTGCACCTCGTGCTCGGTCACGGAGTCGAGACTGGATGTCGCTTCATCAATAACCAGCAGCCACGGACGACGGATCACCGCCGCGCCGATCATCAACCGCTGGGCCTGGCCGCCAGATAGTTTGATACCGTTCTTCCCGACAATCGTATCGAGACCCTGCGTCAGCCGGTCCTTGAAGTCGATTTGCAGAAGCTGCATCAGTTTCCACAACTCGGCATCGGTGATCCTGGCTCGTTCCTCCGTCGTGAGCCGATAGGTCAGGTTGTAGCGGATGGAACCGTCGAAGACCTGCGACAGTTGCGGGATGTAGCCGATGCCCTTCCGCCAGGAAGCCTGACGGATGGTCCGCAGATCGATGCCGTCGACCAGCACGCCGCCGGAGGTCGGATCGTCGAAGCGCAGGAGTTTTCTCATCACGGTCGTCTTGCCCGCGCCGCTCGCGCCGAGCAGGGCGACTTTTTCCCCGGGCTCGATCGTGAAGCTGACCTTGAGCAACGCCGGAGGCGCGTCCGCCAACTTCTTCACATCCGCCGGATACGTATGCGAAACATCCGCGAATTCAATCTTGTGCGGCACATTGTGATCCAGCACCACCGCCTCTTTCGCATCCGTAATGGCCGGCGGAATCCGCAGCGCTTCGATCATGTATTTGACCGACGGCAGATTCCAGTTGATCTGGTGCTCGATCGCGCCGATGCGCCAGATGTTTTCGCTCACCCGCGTGGACCACGCAAAGAGCGGATAGAGGAAACCGATCTGCCACTGGCCGGACCAGACCAGCCAGATTCCCCAACCCATGATCGTTACCAGCCCGGCCGTGTTGGAAAGTCCGCGAATATGCGCCTGTTGGATGAACCAGAGCCAGAACCGCCGGTCTTTCGCGATGACGTTGTCGAACATGCCGGACATTTCCCGGGTCTCTTCATCTTCCTTGCCCGAGATCTTGACCCGTTCCACCCGTTCCCAGCGTTCCACCCGCCGCCGGTTCAAGGCGCGAAACTCCTTCTCGATCGGCGTGCAAACCTGATTCACGCGGAAGTTGAGATAAAGCGACCAGACCAGATAAATCGCGATCACAAGGCCCATGATCAAGCCCGCGAACCAACTGAGAAAACAAAGGCCTACATAGGCCGCAATCAACTGCACAATCGAAGGGATGCCCTCGAAGAGCAGCATGCCCTGTAGTTGCAGCAAGCGCCAGCGGCCTTTGTCAATATTGCTTACCGAGAGCGTCGTGCCCTCGTGAATGTGCTGGCCAATGGACTTCTCGAAAAAGAGTTCCGTGATCCGGTCATCCAGACGACCCCAGTGGAGTCCCAGGACCCACTCGCGCGCCGATTCCTGGTAACGATCCATCAGCTTCTGGAGCATCAGGCACCCGAAAAAAACTCCCAGACCCCAGTACACCAGGCGACTGTCCCGTTTGGTGAGCCCGTTGAAAATGAAGGCCACCGCCGCGGGTTGAATCGTCTGGAGGATGATGACGACCGCCAGGCCGCCAAACATCCGATAGAGTTTTCTCCGGCTTTGCGGCGTGGTCACTTCCCGCCAAATCCAGCGGAAAATACCTCCGGCTTCGCGGGCGCTTTCCAAATATTCCCGCATCGACGTTACTGGTTTACGTTCTTGTTCTTCCATAACAGTCCTTGCTGTGGGCAGTTCACGATAAAGACGACAAAAAACCCCGCCTTCCGTTTCGGAAGCAGGGTTACAAAAGCTATGGACGTGACAGCTACCTGCTTCCGGGGCCTCCTTCATTCCCGATGACGAAGTGGGCTGAGGAGGCGAAATACCGGATCAGACCGCTACCGCGCACCGAGGACATAGTCATCCCCGCGGACGGGCTCATAAGTTGTGGTTTCGTAATTCGCATCAAGTCTCTCCTCAAGCTTTGTAACTGCTCAAGAGCCGTTCGTCAATAGTTTTTTCTTCGAGGCACCGCTCCAGCATGCTTGTCCGCCGCCTCGTCCGCCATAGCTTTAGCGACGGTGGAAGCTTTAGCGAAGGCGGATTCCCCTCCTCGAAGGGGATAAAGGGTGGGACGGAAGTCACGGATTCCTAGCTTGACTATCAGTCTGAAAGCCTTGAAAATCAAGCGTAAGGAGGGTACCGAAAGGTCACCGGAGGTTTTCATGCTACCAGGCATGTTGTCGAATCTTTCAAAGGGTCATCGGTCCGTCTTTTCCTCAGCCCGTAAATCTCAAACCAACTCTAACTTGTTAAGGAGACGCCATGAAACAGTTCACTCGTTGCCCACTAGGTATCAAACTGCTCACACCGATCTTCCTCGGTCTGCTCGCTTGGGCGGAGCCGGCCAGCTCGCAAAACGTGACCTGGCAGGCGCTGCCATTCCCAGATAACGCCAACTGGCCCGGGTCGACAGGCCAGCCAGCCACCATCACCCCCAATCAGGTGGTTCTGCAGGGTCATCCCGTGCGTTCGTTGGAGACATACTCGGGGCCCATCACGCTGAATTGCAACGTGACCTTGAGCAACGACGGCGCTGGCGAAGGAAGTCTTCAGTTGAACTTCATCCCTCTTGGGCAAGCCACAAATTTGGGCCTCACCAGCGGGATCCTGTTCGTATTAGGCTATGGCGACTCTTATGGTGACCAGTTGCAGCTTTGGTCATATCCTTCGAGTGAACTTTGGTCCAATTCGTTCACTTTCGCCGCGGGAGCGAACTATCAACTGAGCATGAGTGTGGCGGCGAATGGCGCTCTGAGCTTGAGCGTGAATGGCCAGTCTTATCCACTCCCGAACTCTGCCACCCTTCCCTTTAGCCAGTTCCAGCTCCAAATGGAGGGCTGGCAACCGGCGAATACGTGGACAGTCGACAATTTCGCCGTCGTCCCTGAGCCCACGACCGCGATGTTGGTTGGTGTGAGCCTCGCGGGCCTGGCAACCACACTCCGCCGGCGCAAGTAGGTTCCCAACTCGTAGAATTACGGCATTACGCGAAGAGCTGGAGCCTTCCGGGGCGCGTGGGGGGCTGTTCCCCTCCCCGGAGGGGATAAAGGGTGGGTGCTCTACCTCGATTCCCAAATCGACACGCCAACTCCGCCCGATTCCCCAATCTGTCATCCCGCGTATTGTCTGCCATAGCACAAAAGCGACGGCTGGCGTGATAAGCGGGGACGCTCACTTATCTCCGCCAATTGACTTGACACACGCGAGATGTTTTGATCTATTTCCGCAGCGAGAAGCGAAAACGCAAGCGTCGAGTGGCGTTTCCCCCCTTTGCCTTTTCTCGATTCTGAAGACGCCAAGTTGTCTATGCCAGAAGGGATGCTGGCGCGAACCTCGTAAGGAGGATCGGACAAGAGAATTAGACGATCGCAATCGTTGGCAACGCGTATGCAACGGAAATACATCTGCTCAATAGGGCATTGCGGATTGGATGTACGAATGAATACAAGAAGAATCACGAGAGTACATGGTGTTATTTCCAATCTAATTGCTTGCGCGACTCTCGCGGTCGTAACTTGCCCGTGTGTAGTGAAAGCCCTTACGCCAGCGGACATGGTCATGGTCAAGGAGACGAAATCGGTCACTACAAATACACAAATACGAATCCAGCCCGCCTTTGGTCTTGCCCCAATCGTGATCAGCAACAGATTTATGTTGCTGCTGACCGGTCCCGCCAATCAGCTCTATCAAGTGGAGGTGTCATCCAATCTGGTAGATTGGGCACTGCTGTTGTCCACTAACTCCGCGAACGGCACATCATTCTTGATCAATGACGGGGCGGCGGGAAGTTTGAGCAAACGGTTCTATCGGGCTAGAACGGCCGGTGAATCCTTCGGAGCCGGCCAAGGACTATACATAGTCCAAGGTCTCAGAAGCAATACCTTGGTGGCAGGGAAGACAACCGCATTTCGCATGTTTTGCGATTCGCTGACCTATTCGGAAGCAGCCCATATCGAAACCACAGTACTGCGTCCCGACGGTTCGCAAGTTGTTTCCAACGCATTCGATGCGGACCTTGTCCCAATCGCGGGCAGTTCACTCGGCCCAAGTTTGGTGGTGCGATTGCCGGGCAGCGCTTTGCCATGGGTAGGAGGCTACAGCCTTGTGACCAAGGTCTTCAACGCCAGCGGCGGCTTACTAGCGCAATATAACTATGATCGGTTTGATTTGTTGCCGACAAGGGATTTGCTCGTGGCGATTGACCGCGTCTGGGCTGGCGTCGTTGATCCTGGCACGCCAGAGGAAATACAAGCCGCTCGGGATGCAATGGCCCGCTTGGCGGCCGTTTATCCCATCAGAGACGGAATTAGTACTTTGGACGGAGATCAGAGTGCGGGGTTGCGTTACGTGATCAATAACAACCCCATGGGGCAACCTTGCCAGGACTGTCAACTGTGCCCCTTCTTTGCATCTTGGGAAAACCAGCCGGCGGGAATGGATTCAATTAATGCCGGTATCGCCTACCGGTTTCCGGATCCCGGGGAGGGCTCCGGTGGAAATTCCAGGCACACCTGTTCAGGCCAAAGCTTATTATGGGCAGATATCGTCTGGCAAGCGCCATTGGCACAGGTTTTCTGTCAGGAAACGGGTCACAACTTCGGGTTGGAACCGCCTCAGGATCCGCACTATGACCCGAATGTTCAAGCAGGGCATTCGAAGGACGTCACAATCGATGCCACTGACGCGGGGCTCGGTTTCGACATCCAATTCAATCAAGCGTTCCCAAGCACAACCTTCGATATTATGTTCCCGACCGGTCCCAGTCCCGGATGGCCCAGTCCCGTCGTGAGCATGAATTCTTGGGATTGGGAATATCTGCGGGAGCAGTTTGTGAACTTGTCGTCCACCGGTCCGACGACCCCAACCCACTTCATTACCGATGACGCTCCGGGCGCGGCGGGCGTGAGTAACACCGTGTACTTTCTTGCGAAAAGGAGCGACGGACGCATCTACTACAACCGGGCAGTGTTGGGCCAAGCCGGAGTGGGTTGGACGGAAATGGAAGGCGACGGTCGTACCGATGCACCACCGGCCGGGGGTGCGGTAGGAACCCACCTATTTGTCGCCATCAAGGGTCTCGACGGAAACGTCTACCTCAACCAAGCGGATCTTGGCGGAGCGTTTAACGGGTTCTGGTCTCCGATGGGTTTCAGCACTGACGTAGCCCCGGCGGTCGCCGGAGTTGGAGATAACGTATACGTATTCGCCAAGAGTCTTGACGGGCGGATCTTCTACAACCGGGCGCAGTTGGGGGGCAGTTTCCTGGGTTGGGTGGAGGTCGACGGCAACGGTCGTACTGATGCCGCGCCAGCAGCCGGCGCGGTGGGCACGCATGTGTTCGTCACGCACAAGGGTCTTGACGGAAACGTCTACCTCAACCAAGCGGATCTAGGCGGATCGTTTAATGGGTTCTGGTCTTCGATTGGTTTCGGCACTGACGTAGGCCAGGCTGTGACAGGGGTGGGAAATAACGTGTACGTGTTCGCCAAGAGCCTCGATGGGCGCATCTTCTACAACCGTGCGCAGTTGGGACAAAGTTTTCTTGGCTGGACTGAGGTCGACGGCAACGGTCGCACTGCTGCCGCGCCGGCGGCAGGCGGGGTGTTTACTCACGTGTTCGTCGCCATCAAGGGTCTCGATGGGCGCGTGTACGTCAACCAAGCGGACTTGGGCGGATCGTTTAACACCTTTTGGTCTCCATAGGTCTGACTCGCGTTCATCAGCGTTCTCGATGATTTTCGATCGCATGCAAGCGTGAGAGAATGAGCTCTTAAAACCGCAGCCACCCAGCTTGTTGTTACACCATCGAGTTTAGACAAATATAGTCATCACCAGTTACTTCCGAGCTGCTCGGTTTCAGCAATCCCAAACCCTCTCTCTCACTCCCTTGCTTTTTGGTGCGCGTCTGCTAAAATTCTGTCGTTATGCCCCTCGAACGCCAGACGAAGCGCGATTTTGTTGCCGAGCATGTGCGGAGTATTCCGCGCTCGGGGATTCGTGATTTCTTCGACATCGTCCAGTCGATGGACAATGTCGTGTCGCTCGGCATTGGCGAGCCGGGGTTCGTCACGCCGTGGCACATTCGCGAGGCCGCTATCTTCGCTCTGGAGCGCGGTCGCACCAGTTACACTTCCAATTTCGGCCTGATCAAGCTCCGCCGCGCGATTAGCGCGTACCTGAAGGATGCCTTCCAGATCGAGTACGATCCGAATGCGGAAATCCTCGTCACGGTCGGCGTGAGCGAGGGCCTGGACATCGCACTGCGGGCCATCATCAATCCCGGCGACGAAGTTCTCTATCACGAACCCTGCTACGTCTCGTATCACCCAAGCGTGCAGTTGGTGCACGGCGTCGGCAAGGCGATCTGCACCCGCGCTGAAAACAAATTTTCGCTGACCGCCGAAGACGTTGCGGCCTCGATCACACCGCGAACCAAAGCGATCATGCTGAACTTCCCAACCAACCCGACGGGCGCCACGCTGTCCGCCGAAGAGGTCGAGAAAATCGCCCGTGTGTGCATCGACAACGATCTGCTGGTATTGACCGACGAGATCTACAGCGAACTCACCTACTCCGGCAAACACAGCACCGTTGCCGCGCTGCCGGGCATGAAGGAACGCACGATTTTTCTCCATGGATTCTCGAAAGCGTTCGCGATGACCGGCTTCCGCATTGGCTACGTCTGCGCTCCCGTGGCGCTCACCGAGGCCATGTTGCGCGTCCACCAATACTCCATGCTCTGCGCCCCAATCCTCAGCCAGGAAGCCGCCATCGAAGCACTGGAGAATGGACTCG
>JBGOTY010000137.1:0-8673 GCA_041476745.1 Verrucomicrobiia bacterium
AGACGGCCACGCTGGCCGCGTGAAACTTTTTGCCCTCCTCCTCGGAGGAGGGCAAGGAACCGATCAGATCAAGGACCTAAACTCAAAGTGCGAAAGATTCTGGACACTACCTATGGCGGACCGGCGGCGGCTTACGGAACCGTGTCCTTCGTGAGTTTCGTGAGGGTCTTCCACATTTCCTCGGGTTTGTCGCAATCGAGCAACGCCTTGCGCGCCTCCGTCGACTCGAACGTGCGGACCAAGCCTGCCAGCAAGCGCAGATAAAAGGCTGTCGCGGGCGTGGGGATGACGATGAAGAAGAAAATCTTGCTCAAATGATCTCCCGTCGCGCCGAATTCGATGCCCTTTTCTTTCAGGCCCACCGCAAACGTGAGCCCACCACCTTCCACATCGCGCACGTGCGGAAACGCCAGGCCATGCTCGACCGCCGTGCTTACGATCGCCTCGCGACGCAGCGCCAATTCCGTCACCGTGGCGGTGTCTTCTACGAAGCCGCCTTCGCCCAACGCCTTGGCCAGTTCGCTGATGACCTCTTCACGGGTTGTCGCAGCCAGTTTGGGTACCATCAAGTTCGTCGCTGAGAAGCGCGCGATGCCGACCTCAACCGGGCGATTTCCCTCGTACTTCTTCTTGGGCGTACGCGCGATCGTGTCGGGAAAGAAAAGAAACCGGCCACAATGCGGGCAATACTGCAATTGCTCGCCCGCCTTCGCCGCATTCACAACGTTGGCCGGTACCGCCAGGCCGCAGCGCGAACAATTCCCGTGGGCCAGCGGAATTACGGCCAGTGGGTAGCGCTTCTGCAACCGGTCGTACCGATCGGCCACGTCGGGCGGCAGTTGCCCGCGGATCTTCGCGATGGATTTCTCCAACTGCGCGAGCGGCATCTGCGAGTTCGACGCCTTCTGCTCCTCCTTGGCAAAGTTTAGTTCCTGCAACTGGATCAATTGGTTGAGAATGTTCTTCATTTAATTCGAAATTCTAGCTGGTTGGATGACACAAACGGATTGTAAACCCTTTCCATCTCCTCGCAAAGACTAAAGAAGCCGCGAGATTGTGAACCCGAAGTGGTTGAGGAATCACTTTCCCTTCGCGCCGTCTCGCGTTACCATACCGATGATGATTCGCGCTCAAACACGTTTCGGCAACTTCATGCTCGGCGCCATTCCCCGCGTCGTCGGGACTGTCTCCCAGGCGGATACGCTTGCGCAACTTGCTGCCGGTCCAAATCGTGACTGCGACATTGTCGAAATCCGCCTCGACCTCATCAGTCCCTCCACGCAGCAGTGGATGGAACACGCCCGGGCGATCGAGGCGCGGGGTCTGCCCGTCATCGTTACCATTCGACTCACCGAAGAAGGTGGCCAATGGAAATATGCCGATGAGACGCGCGTCCCTTTATTCGAAGCCGCCCTGCGCCAGCTCACTGCGGTGGACATCGAATTGCGCAGCCCGATCCTGGAACAGGTGTCCGCGCTGGCCAGTCGTCACCAACGCGCGCTCATTGTCTCCTACCACGATTTCCAAAAAACTCCGGCCAGCGATGAACTCAAAAGAGTTGTGGCGAGGGCTGCCAACTTCGGCACCGTGGTCAAGATCGCCACGTTCACCGGGACCGAAGAGGACGTCGCTACATTGCGAGCGCTATTCCACGAGAATTGTTCCGCCCCGCTCTGCGTGCTGGGCATGGGGCCGCTCGGCCCGCAGACGCGTGTCGAGTTTCCCAGGCTCGGTTCCTGTCTCACGTACGGCTATCTGGATGCGCCCGTCGCTACGGGCCAGGTTCCTGCACGCGAACTGATGCAACAATTGAAAGCACTGCAATGACAGCATCATCGTCCGCGCATGTGGATGAGTTCGTGGCGAAACTGGGCCAACCGCACTGTGAGATCGTCGCGGGGTTGCGCAAAGTCATCAAAGCTGCCGCACCCGACATTGAAGAGCGGATTAGTTGGGGGATGCCCTGCTACTTCCACAACGGCATGGTCTGCGGCATCATGTCCTGCAAGGCTCATGTGAACCTGCAACTCATCAAAGGCGCCAGGCTCACCGACCCGCGGCATCTGCTCGAAGGAACCGGCAAGGGCATGCGCCATCTGAAACTTCGCACCCCGGCCGAGATTCCCGTCGCGCGAGTCAAGCGATGGATCCGTGAGTCACTTGCGCTAAACGCTCCGCCGCAATCTGACAGTACTTCTTCGAAACGTCGACGTGGATAAAATGCCGACTTGTTTTCTTGGCGACCGCCACGGTCCCCGTCCCGCCAAACGAATCAAGCACGACGTTGCCGCGAAAGCTGTAGGACTTCATGAGCCAATAGATCAGCTCCTCGGGGAATGGCGCGGGGTGGCTTCCTGCGTTTGTTTCAGGGCGTTTTCGTCCCGACTTCGGCGGGTAGAGATTATATAGGAATGGCTGCCGCCCTCGCGTCTCCAGCGTGATTTGCCAGAGGCCGTCGGAGAACTTGATGAACTCCTCGCCGGCAATGTCGACGTCCTGCTTGTTTCCTTCGAGCGTCCATGTGCCCTTGGAGAACACGAGCACGTACTCCCAGCTCGGGATGATGTGCGGATTGCGCGGGCTTTTCCATGAGCCCACGCGGTACGGCGCACGCATCGTTTGTTCGTGCCAGATGATTTCCGTACGCATGATAAACCCGAGGGCGCGCAACTGCGCTGCCATGTCGTAGTGGATCGGCTTGAAATCCTTGATGCTGGTCGACGCGATGTTCAGCGCGAAACGCCCGCCATCCACCAGGACGCGATGGACTTGGTGCCACATCGGCAGCAGCCACGCCAAGTACTCCTCGCAAGACATACGGTCATTGTGGCTGTCATAATCGAGTCCAACGTTGTACGGCGGTGAGGTGATGGCGAGGTGCGCGCACTTGTCCGGCAAGGTTTGCAACATCTCGCGGCAATCGCCGGAGAGAATGCAGTCTTTCCAACCGGACTTCTTCATGCTTCCCTGATAGCTCATTGGCTTGGCCGCCGGAAGCGGAATCTGTTATAATCCATCTGATGAAGAATCTGGTCTTGGTGGGATTCATGGGCAGCGGCAAGACGGACGCCGGCAAGCTCGCGGCCGCGCGGCTCGGGATGACGTTTGTGGACATGGACGAGATCATCGAGCGACGGCATGGGCAAACGATTTCCCAGATCTTCGAAACGAAGGGCGAAGCATTCTTCCGCCTGCAGGAGCGCGCTCTGGTTCGCGAACTGGCCGACCGTCAGGACCGCGTCATCGCCACCGGCGGTGGCGTCGTGCTCAATCCGAACAACCTCCGCGATTTCAGCCGCACGGGGATCGTCATTTGTTGTTGGGTGGACGCTAAGGTGGCCCATGAGCGCACGAAGAATACGAAACACCGCCCGTTGTTGGGGGGCCAAACCGATCGCCTCGGGCGTATCGAAACGCTCCTGCACGAACGCGAGTCGCTCTACAAGGCCATTCCGAATCGTGTCGACACCTCGGCGATGAGCGTGGAGCAACAGACCGATGAAATCCTCCGCATCTACAAGCAGCAGGCAGGATTGTAGGGAAGTCCCGACGACTCCCGGGGTTGCCGAACAAATCAAGGCCCGCGCTCGCGACATTGGTTTCGATCTTGTCGGCATCACGACCGCCCAGCCGCCGCAACATTCCCAGCACCTTCAGCAGTGGCTCGCGAAAGATTTCCATGGTGAGATGGACTATCTGGCCAGGAATACGGACAAGCGCGTTAATCCCTCTAAAATACTGGCCGACGCACGGTCGATTGTGGTGGTCGGCTTGAATCACTACACCGGCGATCACGATCGAACGGGGCGTGTCGCGCGTTACGCCTGGGGCACGCGCGACTACCATGAAGTGATGTCTGGAAAGTTGGAGCAACTGGCGGTGGGCATCGCCGAAATGGGTGGAACAGGCACGCGGTGCTTGGGGTATGTCGATACCGGCCCCATCCTCGAACGCGACCTCGCGCAGCGCGCGGGCATTGGGTTCACTGGCAAGCACACCAATCTCATCAGCCGCAAGCTTGGTAATTGGGTTTTCCTCGGCGAAATACTGACGAATCTCGAATTGCCGGCCGACCCGCCAGAACGTGAGTATTGCGGCACCTGCCAGCGCTGTATGGATGTCTGCCCCACGCGCGCCATCGTCGGGCCCTACCAGCTCGATGCGCGCTTGTGCATCAGCTACTTGACGATTGAATTGAAAGGTTCGATCCCTGTTGAATTGCGACCACTTGTTGGCGACCACGTCTTCGGCTGCGACGATTGCCTTGAAGTATGTCCGTGGAATCGGTTCGCCCAACAATCGCCTGTGCGCGAGTTCCAGCATCGTGAGACACCACCGTTGACAGATTACCTCTCGTGGGACGAAGCGAAGTTTCGCGACTTCTTCCGTGGAACACCGATCTTTCGAATCAAGCGCCGCGGGTTCCTCCGCAACGTCTGCGTCGTGTTGGGCAACACTGGCGACGAAACTGCGTTGCCAGCGTTGAAGCGCGTGTGCCATGATGCTGACACAATGTTGGCAGAGCACGCGGCATGGGCAATCGAGCAAATTCAACGCAGACGCTAAGTGGCCGAACCTGCTTTGGCTCGTGGTCTTTGGCGCCGGTCTGGCTCGGATTGCTGGCCTTGGCGGTCGTCCTTCGCGCGTATCGTTTGCCGGGATATGTTCTCAACTACGACGAGGCGCACTGGCTACTCTACGGCCTGGACAAAAGGCTCTTGTTTGAGTCATTGCAAAGCTCACGCCCGCGACCGGACGTGCTTTTCCCCCTGATTGTTTCGCTTCCGGTGAGGCTGTTTGGGCCAAATGAAATCGCGCTACGCTTGTTTCCCATGTTGGTGGGATCGCTCTCCTTGTTTCCGCTGGCGGCCTTGATCTTTCGAGTGACAGGCCAGCGTATTGCCGCGTTATTCAGCGCGGCGTTCCTGGCAGTGCTACCGCTCCACGTCTACTTCTCAGCGCAGGGAATTCCCGACGCAATCGCTTTATTCTTCGGCCTATGTGCGCTGGCTTGCTTAATGCGCGCGAAGCAGACCCGGTTATCCGCTGGTTTTACGGGCATGGCCATCTGTTTGTCCCTGGCGCTACTGACCAAGGCAACCACGCTGTATTGTTGGATGTTTCTGATCGTCGCGGGGGTCTTTCTTTTGGAAGCTCAACGCCAACGACGGGCCTTTTATGCGGCGCTTGGTCTGTCGGCGCTGCCGCTCATGTTGGTGACATCTGTGATCTTGGCGCGGAGTCAGACCATGGCGTTCCTGCGTGAACCGGGTATCACCACGACCTTTGGGCCATCGTTCACCAGACAGTGGCTACACCTTCAATGCTTCGTCGGTTTCTATCAGGTGTTATTGCCGGCAGCCGCAATTGGTGTCGTGCTCACGTCGGTTCGCGCCGCCAAAGGTTCTGCGCCCGACCGCCAACTCCTGATTTGGTTCATGCCAGTCATCAATCTATTCATTACTCCGTTCTTCCGCGCGGGGCGCATTGAATTGCTCTGGCTGATTCCGACCATCTGCTTGTTTGCGGCGGTGGCGGTGAGTTCGCTCCGCCGACATCTGGCCTGCCTGGTGGTTGCGGCCATCATGATGATTTTATTGGCTGGTTCCCTGTTAGGCGTGCCCCTGCCATACCCTGGGCCGGCTCAGTCACCGAGCGACTACACCACGGCCATACTGAAGCGACCCGGCGGATGGCCATCCCGCGACGCAGCACACTGGCTCGTCGCACATACCTCACCCGAGGACGGGATCCTGCTGACGGCGCTCACCTTTACCGACCCGCTGTTGTTGGATTTGAATCAGTCCCGCCGTGTAATCCCCAACGGAGGTTCCAACTGGACACTGCTTCGCGATCCGACCAACCGCATCAAGTACGTCGTGTTCACACAGGATTACCGCGGATATGCGCCCTACCTTGCCGCGTACGCCGATGCCCACTTCACGTTGCCCGCCGATGCGCAGTTTCCGAACTATACCATCTATGACTGCCAGAAAGACGGGAGGTTGGTCGCGCATCCTGACGCGTATAATAGCGCCGGTCGCTACGTGGAACAGGGCATGGGATTTCTCCAGCAACATCAATTGGAGCGTGCGGCCGAAGCCTTCGAGAAAGCACTAGAGATCAATCCCAACGATCCGGTTGCCAGCGCAAACCTTGCGCTGCTGTATTACCAACTGGGCCGCCAAGCGGATGGCATTGCGCAGTGCGGACGGAACATTCGCCTCGGAGTTGCGCCGGCCATCAGCTACGGGGTCCTGGGGCAGCTTCGTGAGAAGCAGGGAGATCTCGCGGGAGCACAGACGGCTTACGAAGAATCATTGAAATCGGACCCGCATAACCAAGTCACCCTGCGGCTGTTGGCGAACCTGAAAACGCGGTTACCGTCCTCCACTTTGCCCACCCCATGACAGACTTCGCCGGTGCCGCCCGAACTGTCGATAAACTTTGACAGAACTGGAAGCTCGGATTAAAGTAACAAATGTATTTTGCTTGTTTTGGACGCTGTCAGGGACTTAGCGTTGGCATCATTATCCTTGTGGGAATCTGCGCAATCGCCGATCGAAACGCGTTTGCCGACACCAACCTTGTGGATAACGGGTTCTGGGTGATCGACGGCACCGACGATACGGGGCCCAATCCAACCAACATCACGCTGTCAGTGGACGGCAATCCCGTCAGTTCCTTCTCTGAACTGATACTTTCCTACAATGTCGGCGGCTCGGGTGTCGTGGCCGTGTGCACCATCAAGGGCAGTGGTGGGATTCGTCTTTCGCTGCCGCCGCCCGGTGTGTTCGGGGGAACATTCTACACGACGGGCTACGAGGATTGTGACGAAGGGCTCATTCCCACGATGTCGATCGTTGAATTGGATATTCGAGTAAGGAAGGGCAAGCATGGCGATGCACAGCTCAAGGGAAAGATTTCCAATTCCACGTCGATGGAGGCGAAGGATTTCACAATGAAGTTCTCTCCGCCGGATACTGACTCCACGAGTGTGGACGTGAAGTACAGCCTGTTTGCCACCCGCGATGTTTGTATTGACCAGACCAACCACACACTGGCAGATGATTTCCACGCCGTTAGTATGGCGGGCAATTACCTATCCCCCGACGTCCAGGAGAATGATCAGGCGCGCTACGTCAGGATTACGAGCAAGACCTGCTTTTTCTATGGCTGTGTCGTCCATAAAAAGTCGCTTTGCGAGAGCCTGGTGAACACGAACGGCTTCCTCATTAGTGTCCCCCGGGTTCTCGGCAATACCACTTTGCTACTTGTCCATACCCAGCCGTCGCCCCAGAACACACCGACTCTGATTGTGCAGTTTCATGCGCCTTCGCGTGGAGTCATCAAACCGCAGGGCTTCGTCAATGAGTCGGCCGACCCGGCGGAGCAAAACATCAGCCTTTGGGGAGATTGGGTCACCGCGAGGACGCACTATCGGGACCGCCAGAGAATTGGAAGGTTTCGCTACACGTTATCGGTTGTTCCGCCCCGGATCTATTCTTGCGACGACTCGAGGTGAGGCGAAATCTGTCGGGCTGCCAGTGTTCAGTGGCCTTCCTTGTCCCGCAGCCTATCAGCAAATCTCTGGTTCATAAACTCGCGTTGGAACAACTCGCGCCGTGTTCGCTTTAAGATGCGCCGCACCAACAGCATGTCCCAGAGCGCCAGGATGACCGCCCCGAACGTGAGCAGCAAACACCATGTCCAATAGAGAACGAATTGCAGGCCCTGCAATCGTTCGTTGAGGACAGTCATGCCGAGCACGACCATCAGTGCGCAGGCCGTCAGCAAAACGCCACCACAGACACGCAACACGATTTGACCGCGGGAGAGGGGCAGCTTTTCAGGTTGTCCGGTGGCCGGCGCCATGCGCGCCTCAGACTAAACGATGACCTGTTCGGTCTGGGCATCGAAGAAATGGCTCTTGCGCAAGTCGAACGCCATCTCGATCTTCTGCCCGATATCAGCCTTCTCGTGTGGATTGACGCGGGCCACGAAGCCGTGGCTTCCCGTGTTGAGGTAGAGATAAATTTCCGCACCCATCGGCTCAACGACCTCGACAGTGGCTGCCGCGGTCTGGTCGGGCTGGGCGAAGGACGCGTATTGCTTGTTGTTGATGTCCTCGGGGCGTGAGCCGAAGACGATGGTCTTGCCGATATGGCCGGTGAGCTTCTTAACCATCTCGTCATCGATGCGCATCGAAAAACCCTTCGAACCGCTGCCACCGGCCGTTTGCTCGACAAACCACAACGCGCCCGCTCGTTGCTCGATGGCTCCCTTGAAGAAATTCATAGGCGGCGAGCCGATGAAGCCCGCGACGAACATGTTCTTCGGATTGTCGTACAGGTCGATGGGCTCAGCCACCTGCTGGATGAGGCCGTCTTTCATCACCACGATGCGATCGCCCATTGTCATCGCTTCGACCTGGTCGTGCGTGACGTAGATCATCGTGGACTTGAGACGGTCATGAAGCTTGGAAATCTCGGCGCGCATCTGGACGCGCATCTTGGCGTCGAGATTGGAGAGCGGCTCGTCGAAGAGGAACGCCTTCGGCTTGCGCACGATGGCACGGCCCACTGCGACGCGCTGGCGCTGGCCACCAGAGAGCGCTTTCGGTTTGCGCTCGAGCTGTTCGTCAGTAATGCCAAGGATTTGCGCTGCCTCGCG
>JBGOTY010000138.1:0-8657 GCA_041476745.1 Verrucomicrobiia bacterium
AGAGCGGAAATTCTTTACGCTGCGGGACCCGGAGGTTGGATGAGTATCTTTGGTGGTGGCGGCGGAAGCAAGCCCACCCGACTCAACGAAATTCGCGTAAACCAAAGCGTGCTAGGGTACGCCCTGCCCGTCATCATGGGCCGCGGGCGCATTCAGCAATCACTAATCTGGCAGAACGGGTTTACCTCTAAGAAGGAAAGCGCCGGTGGTAAGGGCGGCGGCAAAGGCGCCACGTTCTATAACTACTTTGTTAATTGCATCGCGGCGCTTTGCAACGGCGTGGTCAAAGGCATCGGGGATGTGTGGGCCGGGCAGAGCTGGCTTAGTAACAGCGCCAGCACCCAAGCCGCCACCATTCCGAGCGCCGGGATTGTCACGCCGGACAGTGCAACAATGTTTGCGGTGGATGCGGGCGTGGGCGTCCTAAATTCCTTTAGCAGCAGTCACAACGATCTGGGCGCGCCTTCCGCCACCGTTCTTTCCGGCTCGGATTTGGGCTGGAACATCGTCAGTGGGCCGATCGCCAGTATCAGTACGAGCGGCGTTGCCACTACCGGCCCCGTTTACGCGAACACCGCCGCGACAGTCCGCGGCTATTATTGGGGCGCCTCGAACACACTCGCCCTCCTGGTCCTCGACAGCAATCCCGATAACTACGGCAGCTACGCGGGCGACGGCATTCCGGATTCGTGGCAGGTGCAATACTTCGGGACGAACAACCCGGAGGGTGTAGCGACCGCCGATGCCGACGGCACAGGCCAGAACAATCTGTTCAAATATGTGGCAGGACTCGACCCAACGAATCCCGCCTCGATCTTCGTGTTGAAGATTGCCGCGGTGAATGGCCAACCAAGCCAGAAGAATCTCCTCTACAACCCCATCGCCGGCGGTCGCACTTACACGGTCGAGTTCCGGACCAATCTGGTCAGCGGCAACTATGCGGCGCTGAGCGGCTTCAGCGGCCCGGTCACCAACGTCAACCAGGTCACCGTCACGGACCAGAGCGCGACAAACCAGACCAGGTTCTACCGCATCGACATCTCACTGCCGTGAGAAGCCAGGCGGCGCAGCCGTGAGGACGGAACGGCAAGTTCGCCCGGCCAGCATCATGCCTTCCAGTATTTCCGCACAAACTTGAAGAATCAGATCGTGTCGCGAAGCGGGTGAATGTGGCTGGCACGGCCTGTTTCGTAAATGGTCCGGATGGCCATGCCGAACCCGCCCGGTACTACCACGCATTCCGTTGATGTCGTTGACGAATTCGCCATGGATCCGCCTCGGTCGCCGACCATAATTTCCTTGATATCGGGGCGGGCAAGGAGTAGTAGAATTTTGTCGTCACCCCATAGGGTAGGAGAAGCACCGCATCACACCGATTCGGTCAACGCGGGCGATTCGATGGCTGCTGGGTTCTGTCGGCCTGACATTGGTTTTCCTTGGCCCAGGGGCTCCGACTGCGAAATCCGCCGGCGTGCTCTCCGTCAGCCCCACAAACGGGCTGGTTTCCACTGGATTCATCGGCGGCACATTCAGCCCGTCCAGTCAGGTGTACGTGTTGACAAACAGCGGTAACCCGAGCCTGAATTGGGCCGCAACCAAGCTCCAGAACTGGGTGGACCTATCCGCGACCAACGGGACCCTCGCGGCGCACGCCACCACCAGCGTGACCGTCAGCATCAACTCGAATGCCAATGCGCTGGCGGTCGGCAATTACTCCGCCTCCGTCACCTTTACGAACCGCACAAACAACAACGGCACCACCAGCCGTACTGTAAACCTTGCGGTGAACGGCATCCCGGTGCTCTCGGTCTCGCCCTCCAGCGACTTTTCCTCCAGCGGAACAACCGGCGGGCCGTTCAGTCCGCCGAGTCAGGCGTACATGCTGACCAACAGCGGCAGTGCGAGCCTGACCTGGTCGGCCAGTAACACGCAGCCCTGGCTCAGTCTCTCCGCCACGAACGGGACACTCGCCGTCGGCGCAGGCGCGACCGTGACGGTCTCGATCAATTCCAGTGCGAACAGTCTCGCCGCAGGTAGTTATTCGGACAGCGTCACTTTCACCAACCTGACCAATGGCAATGGCTCGACCAACCGCACGGTGGCGCTCACGGCAATCCTTCCAGGCGCGCTCGGTGTCATTTCCGGCACCAACATCTGTCTCAACGTTCCCGGGAGTACTTCACAAGGCACCGACTTCGGCCCCGTTTACGCCGGGCTCACCTACTCCTATACGGCGACTGGTGTGAACTCGCCGAACGCTTTTTCCAGTCTCTTCGAAAATGCGGACGGTTTGCCGGACGGCGGATCTCCCGCCGACTCAACCTATATATGTCCGGGTCTGAGGGTGTGGTCGATGGTCGGTAAGATCAATGGCACCTGCGTGCAATTGGGTACCCACGGCAGTTTCGTCGCACCCACGAGCGGTGAGTTGTTCCTGGTCTTTAACGCTAATAATTTCAGCCAAAACGGCCTGTTCTTCTGGAGCGCCTGCCTCACCACTCCCCCCGACATGGCGCCCAGTGGCCTCGTCGGCGGCCCGTTCAATCCGCCCAGCCAGGTCTACACCTTGACCAACAGTGGCAGCCTCGCCTTGAACTGGTCGATCAGCTCCAGCCAGAACTGGATCGATTTGACCGCCACGAGCGGCACACTGGCTGCCGGCGACAGCACCAATATTACCATCTCCATCAACACGAACGCCAACAGCCTCGCCGCCGGTGTTTATTCCAATTCCGTCACATTTGCCAATCTAAGCAACGGCAATGGCACCACTGCATACAACGTTCGGCTCTCGGTCCTGGCTCACCCGCTCGATCATTTCGAGTGGAATGTTATTCCCTCGCCGCAACGCATGGATACTTCATTTCCGGTCACGGTCATCGCCCGCGATGCCAACAATAACACCATCCCGACCTACACCAACTCCGTGAACCTTACTGGGTCCATCCTTCTTGGAGTGACGGACAACACGATTCTCGATAGTTCCGAATATTCATTCGTTCAAAACAACGGCTCTTTTACTTACGGCTACTCGTTTACGCCCAGCGCCGATCTCACCGTCACGGCCGTGCGTCAATACTGGAGCGGGAGAGTATCGATCTGGACTGACAGCGGCGAGCTGCTGTACCAGGCAACGGCCGCCTTCCTTTTCGGGGGGCACTGGTACGAATTCCCGCTGGCGAGTCCTCTGCAGTTGGCGGCGGGCAGGCGCTATCGGGTCGGAGTGTACACCTTTGGCCAAACAATCTCCGGGCGCACCGATCTTCCGTCGGCCTTCCCCTACGGAACTATCAACCAGAGCTACCAGTCACCGGGTGACACCTTCCCGACCAGTCCGGACGGCACACGGTGGTGGTTCGTGGACTTGCGCTATACCACTGCGGTCACCCAGCCTGTTCCGATCACGCCGACCAACTCCGGCAACTTTGTCGGCGGCATCTGGACCGGTAGCGTGGCAGTGCTGGCACCGGCTACCAACATGTGGTTGCGCGCCGATGACGGTGCCGGCTACTCCGGCACCAGCACGCCCTTTATTGTGGAGGCGTTCACCGATCTGGCAGTGACGATGGCGGTGGCACCCGACCCTGTACTGGTGAGCAGCAATTTGACTTGGATGGCGACCGTGACCAATCTCGGTCCCGACAGAGCGACAGGCGTTCTCCTGACCGACCCCTTGCCGCCGGGCACCACGTTTGTCTCGGCGAACGCCTCGCAGGGAACATGCACCCAGATTGCAGGAATTGTGACGTGTTCGTTTGGTGTTCTGAGCAATCAGGCTGGAGCCACCGCGAGCATCGTCGTGACTCCCGCAGCCGAAGGAATTCTGACGAACGTCGTCACCATTTCCAGCGATGGTACTGACAACAACCCCGCCAACAATGTCGCAACAGCAATCTCTACGGTCCAGGGCATCAGCGCGCTGCAGATTGCTCCGAGTTCAGTATTCGCTTTCACGGGATCAATCGGCGGACCGTTCAACCCGCCGGGTCAGGTGTATTCGTTAACGAATAGTGGAACGTCGGCATTGGGTTGGTCCGCCAATGCCGCTCAGAGCTGGCTGAGCCTGTCCGCCACGAGTGGTACTCTGTCTGTTGGGCGAAACACCAACGTGACGGTATCCATAAATTCCATCGCCAACACTCTGGCCATCGGCAGTTACTCCAACACCGTTACCTTCACCAATCTCACCAATGGCAACGGGACCACCGACCGGGTAGTCACTCTAACGATCACCACGTTGCCTGCCCCATCAGGCTTGGCGGCAGTCGCCATCACCAACGGCCAGGTCAATCTTTCCTGGACCGACAACTCCACCGGCGAGGACGGATTCAAAATCGAACGCGCCCCCGACAACGCTGGCGCGCCCGGCACTTGGGCGCAGATCGCCACGGTATCGAACAACGTAACCGCCTACAGCGATCTCGGGCTTACGACGAGCACACCCTATTGGTATCGCGTTCGAGCTTTCAATTCGCAAGCCGACTCCGACTACAGCAACCAGGCTGGTGTCACGACCCTGCCCTCGCCGCCAGCCGCGCCGTCGGCTCTGACCGCAAAGCCATTGTCGGGTTCCCTAATCGCTTTGGCATGGACCGACAACGCCACCAACGAGACCGGGTTCGCGATCGAACGCGCTCCTGACAGCGCCGGCAGTCCGGGCACATGGGCGCAGATCACAACAGTCAGTGCGAACGTCATCACCTACACGAACGTCAACCTGACAGCGAACACAACCTATTGGTACCGCGTCCGTGCATCCAACACCGGCGGTTTTTCGCCCTACAGCAACCAGGCAAGCGCAACTACCCTCCCGAACCTTCCTGATTCGTGGATTAGTCCATCGAGCGGAAAGTGGGAAACGGCGGGAAGTTGGTCGTTGGGCGTGCCCCCTTCGGTCTTTCTTCTCGGAACCCTTGTGACCAATGCCGGTTCGAAAACAGTTACGATCGATGCCACCACGGTCAGCAATTACCCGAGCACGATAACCATCAGCAACTTGACGGTCGCAGCACCATCGGGGGTGACCAACACGCTGCTGCTAAGCACGGCAGGCAATACGAACCGGCTGCATGTGTTGCGGGGAATCGCGTTAGGTTCGGGCGGCCTGTTGGATGTGGAGAATTCCTCGTTGCAAGTAGAGGCGCCACCCGGAGGAGCGAGCCCAACGGCTACGGCCACGATTGACGGCATGCTCCTTTTCCAAAATGGCGGCCTGCTCTCCTTCAACGGCCGAGAGCTACAGTCCAGCGGAGGAGGTCAGATTGCGGTCGGCAATGTCGCGACCGGTCAGATGCTGGTTGCGGCCGGGACGGTAAACGCCGGCACCATCGACGTCGGCAACGCGGCTGGCTCACTGGGCACGTTGACGGTTTCAGGCGTCGCCACGGTGCGTTGCTCCTCATTGGTTATCGGTCCGTTAGCCAATGCGACCGGCACGGTTTGGATGACGGGCGGACAGTTGACCACAACCAACGGCGGCAAACCAAATGTCCTCTATGTCGGCCATTCGGGCACAGGGCAGATGACGGTATCCAATGGCCTGGTCCTGTCGGCTGTCGCGTACGTGGGATACGGTGTCGGCTCGCATGGAACCTTGACACTGGCCGGCGGCAGCATGACCATTCCCTCGACTCTCAGCATTGGCGATGCCCCCGGCGCAACGGGCGTGGTCTGGATGACGGGTGGGCAGCTCGTGATGACCAACGGGCTCCTAGTCGTCGGTTTCTCCGGCGTTGGCCAGTTGACAGCCGCCGGCGGCAGTCTGCAAACGCTGTTGATGGTTGTGGGCAACTGGGCTGGCTCTCAGGGCTCATTGACCGTGTCGGGCGCCACGGCCACGGTCTTGTCGAGTCTCGTCGTCGGCAATTGCGCCACGACTGCCACCGGCCAGGTGACCGTCGCCAGCGGCGGCAGCTTGTTCGTCACCAACGCCACCCACACCGCGTTCCTCGATGTGCGCAATGGCACAGTGGTCGTCGACAATGGCGGCCTGCTCGTCGCGGACCGGATCATTGGCACCAACGGCTGCGGCCGGATCATCCACACCAACGGCGGCACGATCATCGCCACGACACTTACTCTGGATCCGTCCCTCAGCGTCGTCGGAGACGGCATCCCGAACGGCTGGAAGCAGCAGTATGGCCTCGATCCGCTTGATCCGAACCTCGCCAATCAGGACCCCGATGGCGATGGGATGAACAACCTGCAGGAATCCCTCGCCGGGACCGATCCGACCAACAGCACGGTCTACTTCCACATCACCAGCGTGGCAAGCACTGGCAATGATCTCGCTGTCACGTGGATGACGGCCAACGGCAAGACGAACGCGCTGCAAGCCATCGCGAGCAGCTACTACGATACAAACAACTACGCCGACATCTTCATCGTCACCAACACCGTCGGCACCACCACCAACTACCTCGACCCCGGCGCCGCAACGAACGCCCCCGCCCGCTACTACCGCGTGCGGCTGGTGCCTTGATCGCCCCGCAGGGCTTTCTCTACAAGGAATCGCCTTGCTTCTGCAAGCTGCCCTGCGCTATGATTTCATCAGCAGCCCCGTTTGCGGCCCTTGCTTTTTGGGCCTGATAGCGCCGCGTCTCGGCTTGGGAATAATGGATGAGATCGCGACTCACGGTTGGTAGATTGCTTTGTGCCTGCGCGGTTGTGGGTGTCAGCGGCGTTGTCTTACCCAGATGCTCTCAGGCTCAGACCAACAGTTGGACCTACCCCTCTGGCGGTTACTGGGACGACTTCCGCAACTGGTCATTGGGCGTGCGTCCCGCCAGCCCGCAGTGCGTCCTCATTACGAATGCCCCCACGAAGTTGGTTACTGCCGATTCCTATACTTCCTCCAATTACCCGGCCAGCCTGACGATCACCAGCTTGACACTCTCGGCTACTGGAGGCCTGACCAACACGCTCTTTCTGTCAAATGCCGGAACCACCACACCCCTCTCCATTCAGGACTCCTTGGCGATCCTCAGCGGCGGGGCGTTTCTTATGACCAATTCTTCGTTGCAGGTGGGCGGCACCAATGGGGGAAGTTTCGTACTGGAAGGCACCGCCGCGCTGTCCGGGACGAACTCCTTTTCGGGCGGCGTCTACATCGGTCTTTCCACAAACTCCTCCGGTTCCCTTTTCATGGCCAGTGGCCAGATGGCGTTCACTAATGGGTACAAGGTTATCGGGTTCTTCGGTTCGGGTCAGGCCCTGCTCGCGAACGGGACACTGCAGGCCGGTGACGACCAGTCCCTTCCCAACGGCGTGTTTCTGGGGCTGAACTCTGGCTCGCAGGGCGTGTTGTCCATCGGCGGGGGAAAGTTTGTGTCCCCGGACCACCTCTGTCTGGGAGAGTATGCCGGATCGACGGGCGCGCTATGGATCACGGGCGGGCAGTTGATCCTGACCAACAATTACCTCACCACGGTCGGCGACGCTGGAGCCGGGCAACTGGTGCTTTCAAACGGCCAGCTCATGGCGTCTTCGATGATCGTGGCGACCGGGCCGGGCTCTTTGGGCGCGCTCACCGTCGCGGGCGGGACGGCAACTCTTTCCGGCGGGCTGGTGGTCGGCGACGGCCTGTTCGCGACGGGAGCGGTTTTCATCACGGGCGGCCAGTTGACAGTGACCAACCAGAATATGGTCATCGGAAGTTATGGTGCCGGGCAAATGACGGTGTCCAACGGCCTGCTGCTTGCGCAAGCGATGAATGTTGGCAACAGCACCGGGCCGTTCGTGACCAACCAGACCGCCACGTGGGTGGGCCTGCTGACGATTGCCGGCGGTACCACTGCGGTCAGTTCGAACATCATTGCCGGTGTGTTCTCCAATGCGAATGCCGTGATTCAGGTCACCGGCGGCAATCTCACTGTCACCAATCAATCCGCCACGGGGCAGCTTGTTATTAGCCAGCGTGGGCATGGTCTCTTTTCCCAAGGTGGAGGCGCCGTGACCGTGGATCGACTGACTGTCGCTTCGGGAAGCGCTTCAAACTTTCTTAGTGGTGACTTTGGCAGCAGCACCAATGTGGTCACAATCGCCGGGGTCGGACAGGCAATTTTATCGAATGGACAGCTTTTTGCCCGAACGATGGAAGTTGGCCTGGGAATCAGCTCCCAAGGCACACTGACGGTCACGGGAGGATCAATCTCAGTCACTTCCAACGCAGTTGCCGGCGTGATGTCGAACGCCGTCGGCGTGATTCAAGTTGGCGGCGGCAATCTCTTTGTGACCAATCAAACCGGGACCGCACAACTTATCGTTGGCCAGCAGGGTCATGGGAACCTTGCGCAAAGTGGCGGTGTGTTGACCGTTGATCAGTTGCTCGTTACCAATGGCACCAATAGCGTATTCATGTTCATCTCGGGTGCGTTCAACACGAAATCCACCACGGTCAGCAACACGCAGACATTCGTCGTCGGAGATGGCGTCGGAGCGGCAACCTATCACCTGCTTGGCGGGATCCATTCGTTCGCCAATGCTCTGCGCATCCGCAACAACGGCACGCTCAGCGGCTGTGGCACAATCAACGGCAGCGTGATCGTGGACTCGGGCGGCACGGTGCTGGCGGATTGCGGCGGTACGTTGACCTTTACCGGCATCATCACCAACAACGGCTCCTGGAAAGCCATCAACGGTAGTGTGCTGGAATCCTC
>JBGOTY010000139.1:0-8588 GCA_041476745.1 Verrucomicrobiia bacterium
CACCGCCCCAAGTTGCCGCCGCACAGCCAATGCCTACTTTGATCGGCCCCGGCGAGGAGCCCGGTGGTTTGTACTTCTGTTTCCAACCGAAACGCTCGATACCGATGGCATATTCCCGTTGGCGAATCTTGTTTGGGTCATTCTTTAAGCGCAGTTCCACCGGATCCATCTTCAACTTCACCGCGAGTTCGTCGACGATTGATTCCATGCCAAACGAGGCGATGGGATGGCCGGGGGCGCGGAATGCGCGGGCCTCGCCGGCGTTGATCGCGACCGAGGATTGCTTCACGCGGATATTGGGAACCACATAGATGTAAGGCGCCGGGAAACCAGCGCCACCACCGCCACCCGCCGAGGACGCGCCAGCGCCGATGCCGGCGGTGCCGAAGGAATCCATCTCAAAAGCGGCAAGCTTGCCATCGGCGTCGGCACCGAGCTTGATTCGTTGGAAGGACGAAGGACGATTGCCCACCGCGAGGGATTCGTCAAGGCGCGTTAGCATCAACTTAACCGGCGCGCCGGCCGCCTTGGAGAGCCGCCCCGCCAAGCCGCCTTCCGCGCCCGGGCCAAATTTCGAGCCGAAACCACCACCCATGTGGTCGGTGATGACGCGGACCTTTTCGTGGGGCACTTCGAGATAGTCGGCCAAGCCGTCGCGGACACTGAAAATACCCTGGGTCGAAGCCCAGCAGGTCACCCCGTCGTAGGTTACGGAAACCGTGTTGCCGTGTGTCTCGAGTGGCTGATGAAGTTGGGTCGGTGTGGTAAAGAAACCTTCGACAACGGCCGCCGCCGCGGCAAAGGCCTTGTCGACGTCGCCCTTCTCGCGGACATTCGGTTCAGAAAGATTGGCCGCATCGGGCCAGACTCGCGGCGAGTTCGAGTTCTTGGCGGCCTCTTCCTTTACCACGAACGGCAGCGGCGTGGCTTCGACTTCGATGGCGAGCAGCGCATCGAGGCACGCCTGCTTCGACGTGCCTGCGACTGCGGCCAGTTCCTCGCCGTAGAAGCGGACGGTCCGCTCGCCATCACGCTCGACAACAACAGCCTTAATGCCGGGAACTTGTTTCGCCTTTTCAATGTTGACACGCGTCACCCGTGCGGCGGGCCAACGCGACCGGTAAATCATGCCGTAAAGCCAGCCCTCAGGCTGGACGTCGGAGCTGTACTTGGCCGCGCCGGAGACCTTTGCGGGGGCATCGACACGTGGCGTACCCTGCCCAATCACGGCCCGCTTTTCCGGCCAGCTAAGCATGGCGGATGACCTCGGTTGTGTCCGCGACCTTCACGCCCGCGGCTTTCAACGTGGCCGTAAGGATACCCACTTGCGCGCCGCATCGGCAGAGATTGCCTGAACAGGCAGTGCGCACTTCGTCCGCCGTGGGGTGAGGATTCTTCTTCAGCAGCGCTGTCACGGTCATCACGAAACCGGGCGTGCAGTAACCGCACATCAGTGCGTCGCCTTCGACGAACGCGTTTTGTACGGTCGTGAGCTCGCCGCCGTTGGCCAAACCCTCGACCGTCGTAATCGCACGACCCTGGGCCTCGATGGCGAGTTTCATGCACGAATACACCGGCGTTCCGTCCAGCAACACGGTGCAGGCGCCGCACGTGGCCCGGTCGCAGACTTCCTTCGTGCCAGTCAGGTTGGAATGATTGCGGAGCGCGTCCAGAAGCGTGACGCGCGGTTCGAGATTCAGTTTGAGCTGCTTGCCGTTGACGTTGAGGGTGACTGGGACCGCTCCGGGGCCGAGGGTCCTCTCGACGCCGAGGTTACCCATTTTCTCAACCCCCGCAGCAACTGCGCCCACGGGTACGGTGGCGGAAGCGACGACGACAGTGCCCAACCCCTTCAGGAACGAGCGGCGGCTGATTTCGGCGTGGCCTGGATCGTTGTGGGAGGCCTTACTCATGTGCTGGATGATCAGTCACAGCGCAAACGAATGCGGGTGACTGAAATATGGACAGGACGGTTGTGCCTTCGCCGAAACGACCCTGGAAGACATTGTTCTTGCTATGGTCAATCCACCGCAGGGCGAGCGCCGGTTCGTGGACGACGGATTTGCTGGTGACGCCGACGGTGTAAGGGGCGATTGCGGAGCGCGGGGTGTACCAGAGTGATTCGCCGCAACTGACAAGGCCGCAACACTGGAACGGCTGGACCGCCATCTGCAGGAAATCGCCTGCGGAAAACGAAGCCATCCCACGTGTGCTCGTAAATTGCATCGGGACGGTGCGCGTTGGCAGTTTCAGGCGCGCGAGTTCTGGATTGGTGGACTTCAGCCAATGGATAAGCGCGGTCGTTTGCGCGGGGGTCGCGGATTGCGGCAGGTAAGCCATCGCCGCGTTTGGCTTCGTTTCGCAAATTGCGAGATTCTCGTCGGAGGTTTCCAACAGCGCTACCTGCAAGCCGCGCAACGGGGTTTCCGCATGTGATCCGCCGGCAAAATTCCAGACTCGCAGCAAATATCGGCCGTCTTGTGGCGACTCCGACGAGGCGATGCAGCCGCCGATGTACAATTGACACGAATGCAGTTCGAGAAGATCACCATGGGGATTCTCCTCGGCGCGAAGAGAAGCGCCCGTCAGGAAAAAAGAGATCGCGATACTCGCTACCAACAATTTCATTCGCCATCAACCCCTGTTTACGATGCCACTTCCGGTATTCTACACGAAATGGAAAATTCCGCAAGCAATGATGAATGAGTTGGATTCGGCTTGCCCGGCAAACCCGTTGCTTGTATCATGTGGAACACGGTTCGCGGGTGAGAACATGGGTCAGGGCATACTTGATAGGGTTGCTGGCAGGCTGAAGGTTGCGTTGCGCGCGGCAACGATCGGCGGTCTGCTGTTGCCTGGGAGCGCACTGGCGCAAAGCATCCGGGTGCCCTGGAGCGACTACGCGCACGATCCACAACACACCGCCATCTCGCCGGTAGCGTCGCAGCCGCTTCATCGCGTCATCTGGCAGACATCGGTGGACTTGAGTGTGCCCACCAATAACACGGGCGAACTATTCATCCACTTCGGCACGCCCCTGATCACGCGTTCCAACACCGTCATTGTGCCGGTGAAAACCACCGGCGCAGGCGGGTTCCGCATCGAATCACGCGTTGGCGGCACGGGCGCGACAAACTGGATGCAGTCCACGGACTATGTTCCTCCGCCACACGGTTGGTACCCGAGCTTTTCGCCAACGCTGACCCCGAGAAACCGCATCTATTTTCCCGGCGGAGGCGGCACGGTTTACTATTGTGACACTCCCGATTCGACCAATCTCCCCGTCATCGGGCAGATCGCGTTCTATGGGCTGACCAATTACAACGCCAACACAAATGCGTACCTGGGTAATGTGTTCATCAATACGCCCATCACCTCGGACCGTTACGGGAACATATACTTTGGCTTTCAAGTCAACAGTGGCACATCGTTGAATCTCACCAGCGGCGTCGCCCGCATCGACTATAACGGGACGGGAACCTGGATACCGGCCAGTGTCGCCGCCGCGGACGGAAGCATCAACAAGGTTGTCCAGAATTGCGCCCCGGCGTTGAGCAACGATCACAAGACACTCTACGTGGCTGTTAATAGCGGGAACTTCGGATTCTCCTACCTTGCTTCCCTGGATAGCCGGACACTGGCGCCTCTCGCGCACGTTCGACTCAAGGATGTAAAAACTCCCACAAATGACGCCCTTTCGCCCGACGACGGGACCGCTTCGCCCACGGTTGGCCCCGATGGCGATGTATACTTCGGGGTGTTGGAAAACCCATTTCTTTCCAACCACGATCGCGGGTGGTTGTTGCATTTCAACGGCGCCTTGAGTCAGGCGAAGACCCCCGGAGCCTTCGGCTGGGACGACACGGCTTCCATCGTCTCCGCCCCGCTCGTTTCCTCTTATCACGGAAGTTCGTCTTATCTGCTGGTGACCAAATACAATAATTATTCCGACCCTGGAATCGGAGGGAGCGGATCCAACAAGGTCGCTGTTCTAGATCCGAATGATACGGAGATCGATCCGGTCACCGGTGCGACCGTGATGAAGGAAATATTGACGGTGCTCGGTCCCACCGCGAATACCGGTCAGCCCGGTGTCAGGGAGTGGTGCATCAATACGGCAGTAGTCGACCCGTTCACGAAGTCCGTGCTGGCCAACAATGAAGACGGCAAGCTCTACCGCTGGGATCTGACCTCCAATACACTTTCGGAAACGATCACGCTGACAACGGGAATTGGCGAAGCCTACACGCCCACGCTAATCGGGGTCGACGGGACCGTGTATGCGATCAACAACGCCATTTTGTTCGTAATCGGCCAGTGAGGAAGAAATCGTGCGCCTGAAATCACTTCTCATATTTGGCCTTATGGCGGTGGTCGGCGGCACCATGGCACGGGCGGCGGTGTCATTTGTCCTGACACCGGCCGCGCAAGCTGGTTCCCAAGGGATAGAAGTTTTTTTTACCGGGATATTGAGCAACACGGGCCCAACGAACGATGTGTACTTGAATGACATTCAGTTCGTCGCCGGTAGCAATCTGACAACGGTAGCCAACGCCTTTTTTGCCAATGTTCCCGGGGTCTTATCGGCCGGTCAAACCTACAGTGACATCGTCTTTGCGGTGACTATCAAGCTCACGACCCCTATTGGTAATTACTTCGGGACCGTCACCGTCCTGGGTGGGTCAAATATTTTCGCATCGGGCAACCTGGCGACACAATCATTTGAAGTCTCGGTGAGCGAGGTTACGCCGTTCAGTGCCTGGCAACTCGCCGAGTTTGGGGCGAATGCCACCAACACCGCCATTAGTGGCGATCTCGCCGATCCTGATGCCGATGGGATTGCCAACCTTCTCGAGTATGCGCTGGGTTTGAATCCGAATGTGCCCGACGGAACCGGGTTGCCCACAGCGAAGACCGACCCGGCTTGTGGCTGCTTGACGTTAACCTATATCAAAGCCATCTCCGCGACCGACCTCACCTATACTCCCGAAGCCGCTAGCGACCCCAATGGTTCGTGGGCCACTAACGGCATTACGCAAACCGTGCTCGGCAGCGATGGCGTGACCCAGACCAACAAGGCCAGCGACGCTGGCAATCCGATCGCCACCAGCGGTAAGAGATTCATGCACCTCCGAGTCACTCGCTAATAAATATCCCGGGCCACGATCCACTCGGCACCGTTCCTTGCCGATACTCTCAACTCGTTGAGCAACAACTCCGTGCCAAGCTATCTTTGCCCCAGCTGAGAGACAGGTAAACCACTCGTGACCACGTCACCTCAAAGGTTTTGAACCAAATTCGGCCGGGTGGCATCTAATAATGCAGATGGCGTCGCAGCTGTTGCCTGTCCCTTGTAGGCACAGGCGTAGCGTGGGAATAAAAAATCATGGTAATTGACCGATACAACGAAAGCGGAGACGCTCTACAACTTTATTTGCGGGAGATTGGCAAAACCCCGCTGTTGACGCGCGAGCAGGAGAACAAGCTGGCGGCGCAGGTCCAGCGCGGTAGCAAGCGCGCCCGCGAGCAGATGATTAAGGCCAACCTGCGCCTGGTTGTGAAGATCTCGCACGACTATGCGAATTTCGGAATGCCGCTGCTGGATTTGATCAACGAAGGCAACATCGGCCTGATGAAAGCCGTCGAGCGATTCAATCCGCGGAAAGGCGCCAAACTTTCCACCTATGCGGCGTTGTGGATCAAGCAATCGATTCGCCGCGCCCTGTCGAACCAGTCGAAAACAATTCGGTTGCCGGTCCACATCGTGGACAAAGTGCACAAAATGAATCGAGACGTCCAGAAGCTCACCGAGAGGCTCGGTCGCGAGCCGAATGATGCCGAATTGGCCAAGTCACTGGACATTTCAACAGCCAAGGTGGCCTCGCTCCGCAAACTCGGCGTCAGTCCCATCAGCCTCGACGCCCCGATTGGGGACGAGGACGACAGCCGCTTTGGTGACATTGTCCAGGACGAGGGCGCCATGACCCCGTACGAACTGCTTCGCGTAAAGACGATGCGTCAGGAGATTCGCGAACACGTCAAGTATCTTGACCCGCGCGAAGCGGAAATCCTGACGTTGCGTTTCGGGCTGGACGGGCAGTCACCACGGACGCTGGAACAGGTTGGCACACGATTCAAAGTGACCCGCGAACGCGTCCGCCAGATTCAGGAAATTGCGCTGCGTAAACTCCGCCGTCGCGTGGAAGCGCGTGAGAGCACCAATCTGGTCGGCAAATCCTGACCGCTCCAGCGTTGCACCGTCGTTCCGGCCGAGTGAGTAACTTCTGTTTGCTTTTCGAAAGCAAGAACACGGCGTAAACTTGGTCGCGGAGCAATTCAGATGAAAGGAACTCACATGTCATGGCAGGCTTGGGCGCTCTTATCGGCGGTATTTGCCGCGTTGACCGCAATCCTCGCGAAAGTGGGGGTTCAAGAAATCAACTCCGACTTCGCGACTTTCGTGAGAACAGTTGTTGTCCTGCTGGCGTTGGCGGCCATTCTTGGTGTGACGGGCCAGTACCAGCGGCTGGATTCCGTTCCCCTGCGAAGTTACTTGTTTCTCATCCTCTCGGGGCTGGCGACCGGTGCGTCCTGGGTGTGCTACTTCCGCGCGCTGAAGTTGGGCAACGCTTCCCTCGTGGCGCCCATCGACAAACTCAGCGTGGTTTTGGTGGCGCTGCTTGGCGTGATGTCTCTGGGTGAAAAACTGCTGCTTCGCAACTGGGCCGGCATCATTCTGATCGCCATTGGCGCCGTGCTCGTTGGGCTTAAACCCTGAAGACCCGCCTAGCCTTCACCACGCATCTTTTTGAGTAGATCGACGTACGATCGATCCACCAAATCCTGATGGCTGACTCCCAGTTGCCGCATGATCTGGTGGGCGGTCTTGATCCCATGGGCGACCGTTTCGTCGTCTGACAATACGACCTCAAGTTCCATGAAGCGACCCAGGCCCTCGACTTCATCGAGGTGAATTCTGGTTTTTCCGGCGAGGAAAAGCGTGCGCTTTTTGCGAACTCGACCGCACTCTCCCAATGCCAAAACCAGCATCTCACGCAATTCGTAAGGAGTGGAAGTCGGGGTGATGACATATTGGGATTCCTTGGGATCGGGTGAGTCATTGCGTTTGTAAAAGATGAGTTCGCCTCGTGCCTCCGAACAGATCCGCAACTTCAATCGGCCATTGTGACACACAAAAAAAGTGTCGTCTTGTTGTATGTCGAACGGCCCGCTATCCGCGATAGACTGCGCCCGCGTGCGGAGTTGTGCCAGGTCGCGAATTCTCGCCTTGATTTCGACATTGCGAGGCATTACGAGCGCTCTACCATCGGCTTCACTTGGGCTCCGCGTCCGGATCCTCGGTCTTGGCCTTCAATAAATTGTCCAGATTATCGAACGGGTTCGCGATGGGAGGCTTCTCCGGCGCGGTGTCGGCTGTCGACCCGTCCACATAGCCCTTTAGCTTGTACTTCTCGTGTTCGTGATCGTGGCAATAGATGCACAACAATTCCCAATTGCTGCCGTCGGTGGGATTATTATTGTGATCGTGGTCCTTGTGATGAACGGTGAGTTCACGGAGTTTTTTGCCCGAGAATTCGCGTCCGCAACTGCCGCAGACGTGTGGGAACAACCGTAGCGCCCGCTCCCGATAACCCTTCGCCCGGATTTCCGCGTCCCGTCGAAGCCCGGCAAGAATTTGCTCCTGTTTCTCTGGATCTGGTAACGGCCCTTTCGGTTTCATGTAGTAGGCTTTCCGGGAGTCTGATTGAATCGCGCCCAAAGATCTGCGGCGTTGAACAGGTCGCCGATCTGGTCGAAGGCGATGTCTGCGGGTGGATAGGCCGCCGTAATCTTTAGGTCGACGGCGTAATGCCCCTGGCGCACGAAAACGGTGGTGACCCGCTCACCCCAGATTTTCTTGATGGCCGTGAGGATACGCAGCTTGTCGTCCACCATCACGTAATGATCCGCGGGAAAACGTCGCGCCACGTCGTCAAGTTCCTGTTCCTTGTGCACGTAAATCAATACGTTGCCATCCACCGCCTCGAACAATCCCGACCGCTCCACCTTGCGCGGCTGAAAGACCACATCGCCGTCGGACAGGATTACCGCCGGGCCCCATTGCTTGACGAGTTCGATGACGTCGATGGCATGTGGGAACACGCGATTGGCGAAGGGATAGCCGATCAGGAAATGGGAAACCGTCAAGAGCCGCGGGTCGTGTGGGCTTGCGCTGCGATAACGCTGCAGCGCGCCGAGATAGTCCGCGTAACCCAACTCGCTCCGCAACTGTTCGAAGATGTTCCAATAACTGCGCGACCCTTCGCTGCCAACTTCCGCTTCCAAATGGCGTCGCAGATCGGCGGTGACACGGTCGTTGTCGAGCAACGTGTTGTCCACGTCGAACAGGAAGACGACTTTGCTTGGTGTGTTCATGGCTTTATTCCGGCGTCATTCAGGACAGCCGTCGCTTGTTGCTCATCAAAGGCTTTTTCCCACCGGGCGACGGTGATGGTGGCGATGCCATTGCCGATAAGGTTGGTTACCGCCCGCGCCTCATTGATAAAGCGATCGACTCCGAGCAGCAA
>JBGOTY010000140.1:0-8505 GCA_041476745.1 Verrucomicrobiia bacterium
CCACACCCGCGCCAGCGTCGCGCAACACTTCGACCATGCGGGGATCGAACCGCAGCGCGCTGATATCGTTTACGATGCACGCACCCGCCGCGAGCGCCTTCTCCGCAACCACACCTTTCATCGTGTCCACTGAGATGGTCAAGTCCCGCAAACGTTCGACCACCGGCAGGACGCGGCGTAACTCCTCCTCCGCGCTCACGGGTGGCGCGCCTGGCCGCGTGCTTTCCCCGCCAACGTCGATGATGTCAGCACCCGCTTGTGCCATTTCTCGGGCATGCGTAACGGCGCGGTCAACGTCGAGAAACTTTCCACCGTCGGAAAATGAATCGGGGGTCACGTTCAGCACGCCCATGATGAGCGCGCGGGCGGTGTCCCACTGAAACTGCCTGACCATGTCATCAGTTTACGCCGCCGTGCAGGAGAAACAACCGCGAAAGAACGGCCCCTGCATCGGCGCCGCGCTGTCGATGGCCTGATTACGGAAGCTTCTCAAGCACTGCCACGTAAAGGAAACCAGCGGACTTCAGGAAGCGCCGCACGCGCCAGCCCGTTCCGGTGAGAATCGCCTCCATCTCCTCGGGCGACACAATCAGGTAATCGAACCACGGAGTGCAACACCGCCGGTAGTGCACCCGGAGCCGCAACTGCCCGCTCATCCGGCCCCGCCGACGATTGAACCGGTGGTATCGCAAATGGTCCGGATCCTTTGTCTGATAAACGTTGACTGACTCCGCCACGATGTTGCCGTCCGGCGACGTGAGCGCATGCAACTGCCGGAGTATCCATCGTGCCCGCAACCGGCTACCGAACAGCCCAAAGTTGTTACCCATCATCAGAATCGTGTCGAACCGGCCGAGCGCGCGGCTCACCTGCGTAATGGGAAGAACGCGTGCATCTTTAACGCCGCGCCGTCGGCACACCTTGATTGCCAGAGGTGACGCATCAATTCCGACAACCGGATGCCCAAGCTTCTGCAAGTGCAGGCAACACCGGCCCGCGCCACAGCCGACATCGAGCACCCGTCCGCGCACAAACTGCATCGCCGCCTGTTGATGCCGCGGCCAGTCTTTGAACTCAGCGAAGTAATTGGGCGCCCCGCCCGACACCGCAAACCAGCCGTCGTCGCGCTCAATGATTTCCGTGCTCGGTTTGCCATGCAAGTGATCCCAAACGATGCGACCGTAAGCATCTTGCTGTTCCGTTAGCATGTTGTCTTCCTCTTATGCGTCAAGTTTACGCCAACGGCGCGCCGACACAAACGGGAAAAACCTTGCTGAGCCACTGCGTCTTGCTAACGTGGAAGGCACATGGCACTTCCCGACCCGTTCCGAGCCCTGGTCATCGAGAACTCAAGCGGCACCGTCCGGGCCGCCGTCAAGGAACTCCCTGTCACTGCCCTACCAGAGGGAGACGTCCTCGTTTCCGTCGCGTATTCGAGCCTGAACTACAAGGACGCGCTCGCTGTCACCAACCGTGGCAGGATTGCACGCCGCTTCCCGATGGTACCGGGCATCGATTTCTCCGGCGTGGTGGCGGAGTCAACGTCGGACCCGTTCCAACCCGGGGATCCAGTCGTACTCACCGGCTGGGGCGCAGGCGAGGAATATTGGGGTGGGTTCGCGCAATTCGCGCGCGTGAAATCGGAGTGGCTCTTGCCGCTGCCCCAGGGATTGACATTGAAACGAGTCATGCAGATTGGTACCGCTGGCCTGACGGCGATGTTCTGCGTGATGGCTCTGGAGGAACACGGCGTGCGACCTGACAAAGGCGAGATCGTGGTCACGGGTGCGACAGGCGGCGTGGGCTGCGTTGCGGTGATCTTGCTGGCGAAACTCGGTTACAAGGTCGTGGCCTCAACTGGCAAAGCCGATGCGCACGAGTTCCTGAAGTCTCTCGGCGCTCACGAAGTCATCGACCGTAGTAAACTGGCTACGCGGACTGACAAAACGCTGGAGCGCGGGCGCTGGGCGGGCGCTGTGGACTCGGTCGGCGGGGAAACGCTCGCCACGCTCCTACGACAGATGGAGCGCGAGGGCTGCGTAACTGCCGTCGGCCTGGCTGGCGGCTCTGATCTTCACGCGACCGTTTACCCGTTCATTCTGCGAGCGGTGAGCTTGGTCGGCATTTCGTCTGTATACATGGCGGCGGAGCGGCGACGGACGGCGTGGACAAGGTTGACGGGCGAATTGCCGATGGAAACGCTGGATGGCCTGACCCGGACGGCGCGACTGGCCGACGTACCGGCACTGGGCGAACAGATGATTGACGGAAGAATTCGCGGGCGTGTGGTGATCGATGTGAACGCGTGAACCGGCCGCGAAACGCTCAGGCATTTGCCGGCGATGGCCCAATGCCGGGCGTGGGGAAAGGTTCGGGCTTCGTCTCTCCTTTGGCCTTTTCTGCCTGTGACGCTGCCGGGACCGACGACGAGAGTCCCGGAGAATGTTTCGGCGGGTTCTGGAGCTTGCCGGTATCGATGATTTCGGTGATCTCTGCCGCGTCCAGCGTCTCGTATTCCAGCAACGCTTCGGCCAGGGCGATCAGCTTGTCCTTGTTGGACACGAGAATCTCCTTGGCACGAGCATAGGCCGCGTCGATGATCCGCCGCACTTCTTCATCGATGTCGCGCGCCGTTTGTTCGCTCACTTCGCGGCCCTTGAAAAGGTCGCGGCCCAGAAACATGTGCTCTTCGTGTTCGCTGACGTTGACCATGCCGATCTTCTCGCTCATGCCCCATTCCGTGACCATTTTGCGAGCGATGTGTGTGGCCTGCTTGATGTCGCCCGAGGCGCCGCTGGTGGAATCGCCGAAAGTCAATTCCTCCGCAATGCGACCGCCCATGATACCCGCGACTTCATCGAGCAACTGCTTCTTGCTTTCGTGATACTTGTCCTTCACCGGCAAGGAGAACGTCGCGCCCAGGTACATGCCGCGCGGGATAATGGTGACTTTGTGCAGCGGCTCGGTGAAATCGAGCTTGAACATTACCAACGCATGGCCCGCTTCGTGATAGGCCGTGACCTTCTTGTCCTTCTCGTCCATCACGCGGCTGCGGCGCTCGCGACCCCAGCGCACCTTGTCGCGGGCCTCTTCAAGTTCTTCCATTCCGACGCCCTTCTTGTCGCTGCGGGCGGCCAGCAACGCCGCCTCGTTAATGAGGTTGGCGAGGTCGGCACCGGAGAAGCCGGGCGTCCCGCGGGCGATGACGGTGAAGTCTACGTCCTTCGAGAGCTTCACGGCGCGGGCGTGAACTTTCAGAATCTCTTCGCGGCCCACAAGGTCGGGCATGTCGATGACGATCTGGCGGTCGAAACGTCCGGGGCGCAGCAACGCCGAGTCCAGCACGTCGGGACGGTTCGTGGCCGCAATGATGATGACGCCTTCCTGCGTGTCGAAACCATCCATCTCGACGAGCAACGCATTGAGCGTCTGCTCGCGTTCATCGTGGCCGCCGCCGATGCCGCTGAAACGCGAGCGGCCGACCGCGTCGATTTCGTCGATGAAGATGAGGCAGGGTGCGTTCTTCTTGCCCTGTTCGAACATGTCGCGCACGCGGCTGGCGCCGACGCCCACAAACATTTCCACAAAGTCCGAGCCGCTGATACTGAAGAACGGCACGTCGGCTTCGCCCGCGATGGCTTTTGCCAGGAGCGTCTTGCCCGTTCCCGGCGGGCCAACCATCAACACGCCCTTCGGGATGCGACCACCGAGCCGTTGGAATTTCTTCGGGTCTTTGAGGAATTGGATGATCTCCTCGACCTCTTCCTTGGCTTCTGCCATGCCGGCGACTTCCTTGAACGTGACTTTGTTTTTGTCGCGACTGAGCATGCGAGCCCGTGATTTGCCGAAACTCATGGCCCCTTTACCGGCGAGCTTGATCTGGCGGATAAAAACAAAATAGATGACTGCGAAAATCAAAATGAGCGGCAACAATCCCGACGTCATAAACGCCATCCACCACTGGTTCGCCTCGGTGTACTCCAGCGAGATGTTGTGTTCCTTGAAGAACTTGCGGATGTCGTCGCTGTATTTGACCTTGGCGGCAAAATTGACGCTCTTTGGTTCAACGCCGTTCTTGGCCGGTACCTCGTAGACGCCTTTGATGGTGTCCAGCATCCCCACGCCGGCAACAACCGTGGCCTTTTTGACGACGCCTTCCTCAACCTTCTGTTCCAACTGGCCGTAGGTGAGTTCTTCGACGTTGTCCTGCTGGGATTGGCGCAACTTCCAGAACAATGGCACCATGATGAGGACGACCACCCAAATGAGGATTACCCGATACGGGAACCGCGGATCGCGGTTGTCGCCAGGGCGTTTCAGTCGGGGTAACCGACCCTTTTTATTGTCATTATCTTCCATTATGATAAATCCATCCTAATTTACTTCACCGGAGGTCATTGCGCCACGGCAAAAAACTTGCGGCAACCTAGCACACGCCTCCGGCCAATGCAACAGGATAGGTTTGCGGGATCGCGGCGCGCTGTTATGATACTGACTCGAGCATGGTTATTCTCTACTCCCCTCGTTGCCTCGATTATGCCGCCACCGGCCATCCCGAAAGCCCGGAACGCCTCCGGTCCGCGGTCACTCAACTACAGAAGGAGTTTCACACGTGGCTGCTGCCCACGCCCTGCACCGACGAGGACATTCTGCGCGTCCATACCCGCGGACTCCTCGACGCCGTGCGTCTGGGCACATTCGCGGATGCGGACACGCCGTTCTTCCCGGAAATCCTCGACATTGCGAAACTCTCGGCGGGCGCCGCCATCCGCGCCGCCGAACACGCGCTCGCCGGCCAACCCGCCTTTTCGCTGATGCGTCCGCCCGGCCATCACGCGGAACGCAACCGCGTGATGGGCTTTTGTTATCTTAATAACATCGCCATTGCAGTCGCGAGTGCGCTTCATTCCTCCTCCCATGTCCGGCGCATCGGCATTCTCGATTTCGACTGCCATCACGGAAACGGTACCGAAGATATTTTCCGGGGCGACGAGCGTGTGTTGTTCGTCTCGGTGCACCAGTCGCCATGCTACCCGGGTACCGGCCTCGCCGCGCAAAACAACTGCCTCAACTATCCACTGCCGCCGGGCACCCGGCCCGCGCAATTTCTCGCGACATTGGACGAGGGCCTTGACCATATCCGTGATTTCCAGCCGGACTTGCTCGCGGTGTCGGCGGGATTCGATGCCTATAAAAGTGATCCAATCACCAACATGGATTTGGAGATCGAGACCTTCCGCGAAATCGGCCACCGCATCGCAGCGGTTACGCAACCGGTGCCGAACGCGCCCGCGCTATCCTGTTTTGCTGTACTGGAGGGCGGTTACTCCCGCGATTTCGCGCGGTGCGTGGAGGCTTTCGTGAGCGGATGGGAGCGACACTGAGATTCCGTCTCGACGCCGGTAAATCCGCTATGCGAAAATGTCCCATGCTGCGGTCAATTTGACAATGTCCGTGCCAACCGAAAACACATCCACCACGCCGCGCCAGTCCGAAAATGGTCCGTGGCTCGCCGTCGTCAGCATGGTCGCCTTTCTGACCGTGCTGCGCTTCTCACTCTGCGGCATCGTCGAGCTTCTGCCCGAAGAAACATACTACTGGACCTACGCGCAACATCCGGCGTTCGGCTATTTCGACCATCCGCCCATGGTGGCCTGGATCATCACAGTCGGGACGACTCTGTTTGGCGACACGGCGTTGGGTGTGCGCATCGTGACGTTTGTACTCTGGATGGCATCCGCCGGTCTGCTGTTTCTGACAGGGCGGATGTGGTTTGGGCGACGAACGGCGCTGGCGGCGACGTTGTTTTTCACCCTGCTGCCGATTTACGTCGGGATGGGCCTGATCGTGACACCGGACGCGCCGCTCGTGTTCTTCTGGGTGGCGACGTTATATATGATATCGAAGGCGCTACATACCGGCCGTGGTGGTTACTGGCTGCTGGCGGGTGTGACGTTCGGTGGTGCGCTGCTCTCCAAGTACTACGCGCTCCTGCTCGCGCCGTCGCTGTTGTGGTTCCTGCTGCTGTCGCCGAACCATCGCCATTGGCTCCGCCGCCCACAACCGTGGCTGGCATTGCCGATTGCGCTGGCGGTATTTAGTCCCGTGATCATTTGGAACGCGCAGCACCAGTGGGCCTCGTTCCTCTTTCAGTCCACGCGCACGGTGGGACCGCCGAAGAACACCTTGCGCAATGTGTCCCTATTCTGGCTCGTGCAACTCGCCATGCTCACACCGCCTTTTTTCGCCCTGTTCACGGGCACGGCGGCGCGGGCAATCCGCCGCGGCTGGCTACAGCATGACGATCGATGGAACTTCGTCGCATCGTTTTCACTGCCGCTGTTTTTCTTGTTCGCTGCCGCCAGTTTCAAGACCGAGATCCATGTGAACTGGACCGCTCCCGCGTTCCTGTCGTTGACGCTCGGCGGGGCAGCGATTCTACTGGAAGGCCTCGACGGGGCGGAGCCATCGCGGGCAAAACGTTGGCGCGTGGGCGCATGGGTGACGATCACGTTGTGTGCACTGGCTATCGTTTTTGGGCATACGAGCCTCGCGTGGGGATTCCCCAGGTCCCTGGCGTATACGCACGCGGGCGGCTGGCAGGCGACCGCACAGCGGGTGGCTGCCATGCGCACGCGGATTCGAAATGAAACCGGCCAGGAACCCTTCGTATTGGGGATGGAAAAGTATGGCGCCCCCGAAGTCGGCTTCTATCTGCACCAGCCCGATGAATGTGTCAACGTGTATGCGCTCGGCGCACCCGGGTTGGGCTATCGTTATTGGACGAACCTGGGGAAATTCGAGGGCCGACCCGCCGTGGTCGTGTTTCCCAAATCCCCCGGCAATTTGCTGGACCAACTTCGCCTGCATTTCGACCATGTCGGTGAACCAGAGCATTCACAGGTGCGGGCGGGTGGAACACGCGAGCGCCACATGTATCTCGTCAATTGCATCGGCTACCACGCCAAGGAACAACCGCCTTCGAGTCCGCATTGAGGTGGAAGGGGATCCCTGTTGAGCGGGCTGCGGAGGCAAAATCGCACTTTCGTTTCCATGCGTTTCGTTGTATCGTTTTACGGTGAAATTGCGGGGGTTGCATTATGGGTGAGTTGCTCAAAGGGATTTCTGTCGGCTGCGTGAACAATCGGGTCTATGCCCGCGTGGTGGGCCGCGGAACATTCCAGAACAGCCAACCGCTGCGCCAGTTCGCCTTGGAGAAGATCGACCAGGGGCAGGAAGAATTCGTTATCGATCTCGGCCCCTGTCAAGGTATGGACAGCACCTTTCTCGGTATGTTGGCAGGTATTGGACTGCGGCTGCGGCAAAACGGCCCCACTGCCTCCATCCACATCGTCAACATCAACCCCCACAACATGCACTTGCTTCAGACACTTGGGTTGGATCGGCTTTTCGTCATCAATACTGCCGACGCACCCGCGTCCCCGTCGGACGCCGAGTACCACCAGTTGCCGGACACCGACATTACCCAACTCAAGCATCCTCTAGACAAGGACGAGACCTCCGACCTGATGATGGAGGCGCACGACAATCTCGTTCGTACCGACCAGCGCAACACGCCGAGGTTCAAAGAGTTGGCCCGGTTCCTGCGCGAAACCACCGAGCGGCGTCACCCAAACAGCCAGGAGAAGGAATAAATCAGCGGACATGCGAAGCGAACAGGTTATCACCTCCAACGACGACGTTCCGCTGACAACCAGGAGAACTCAACACCCATGAAGGATTTTCGGATCGATCAGGAGTCTCGTGGCACCGTGCAACTCGTCCGCCTGGCCGGCTCGCTGGATATGTATTCGTTCCCACGGCTGGAGTCCCAGCTCAATACCCTCTTTCAGCAAGGCCGGTATTCCCTGGTCCTGGATTGTTGCGACCTGGACTATATCGGCAGTGCGGGACTCGGCGCGCTCATCGGCTTTGCCAAACAGGCGCGCGAGCACGACGGCGATCTCCGCCTGCTCAACGTGCCCGAACGCATTTACAAAATCATCGAGCTTCTCGGCTTTACGAAAGTTCTCCAGGTCCACCGCACCGAGGATGACGCGGTCGCCAGTTTTCAAGCGAAGTAAGTCATAACTGTTTCAAGGCCGCTATGGAGTTACCCGAAAACATTCGCCGCAAAGAATCAGTGGACAAGCTTCTCATCCAGACGCCGGGCCACGGCAGCTATCTCGCCTATATCCGCGCGATCGTCGGCGACCTCGCCCGCAAGGTCGGGTTTGACGAGGGCGAAGCTGCCAAGATCGAAATGGCCGTTGACGAAGCCTGCTCCAACGTCGTCCGTCATGCCTACTCGCCGGACAAGGAATGGTGCTGGCAGCAACGCGATCCCGAGATTCGCCTCGAGATCCGCGTCGAAGGCAGTCGCCTGATCATCGAGATCAACGACCATGGCCAGCGTTTTGACTTCGCCAATTACCGCCCCGCTAAAATGGAGGACCACTTGCGGGAAATGAAGCCTGGCGGCTACGGCATCCTGATCATGCGTAA
>JBGOTY010000141.1:0-8468 GCA_041476745.1 Verrucomicrobiia bacterium
AGCGACGACACTGCTGGTCACTGCGCTGTTATTCCCAGCATTTGGATCGGTCTCGTTGGCCGAAACCGAAGCGGTCGCGTTGATCGGCCCCAACGCCGTCGGTGTCACGACGTAGCTGAGCGGAACGCCGGCTCCGGCAGCCAGGGTACCTACGTTACAAATCAGCGTACCCCCAATGTTCGTGCAACCCGCGGAAGCTGAGACGAAGCTCGCTCCTGCCGGCAATGAATCGCTGACTGTCACCCCGGTGGCGGGAGACGGCCCGAGATTCGTCACGGTAACGCTGCAAGTCAGATTGCTGCTCACAAGTACCGGGCTCGGGCTGAAAGAACTGGAAATCGCGAGGTCGGCAATGCGGGTAACGTTGATCGTGCAGTTGGTCTGACCAACATTGCTGTTGGTGTCAGTCGCCGTAACCGTGAAGCTGAACGTCCCGGCCGCGCTTGGGACGCCGGTAAGCGTGCCCGCGCCCGACAAAGTCAATCCGCCGGGTAACGAACCAGGCGGGGCCGCAAAGATGTACGGTGCCGTGCCGCCACTCGCGGTGACGGCGCTATGGTAACTCCGCCCGACCACGCCGGCGGGCAGGCTCGACGGGCCCACCGTGATCGAAGGCAGCGGCGGATTCGGATCCACGAGGGTCAGTGTATAGATCTTGCTTGCCGTGCATTTGTTCGAGTCGGTGACCGTCACGGTAAACGTGCTGCTCGGCGAGGTTGGCGTCCCGGAAAGCACGCCGTTACTGGAGATGGTCATGCCCGCAGGCAAGGCTCCCGCGGTCTGGCTGAACGTGAACGGAGGGGTGCCTCCGGATGCGGTAAATGTCTGCGGGTTATAGCTGACAAACTCCGTACCCCCGGGCAGCGAATTCGGCGAAATGGTGATGGTCGGGCAGCTCACAAAAACAGTGTACAACGCTTCGGCGGTGCAGCCGTTTGCATCCGTCAATCCCACTTCGAAAGTGAACTGTCCAACCTTCGTGGGCGTGCCGGAAACCAAGCCATTCGTGGAGAGCACCAGTCCCGGCGGCATGGGTCCAATGGCCAGGACGAACGTCACCGGCGCCTTGGCGCCGTTGGCTGTAAGACTCTGATTGTAAGGTATCCCCACTGTGGGCTGCGGGAGCACCGTTGGGCTGACGGTGATCGTCGGGCAGATGATGCCGGAACCGATGCCAGTCAACGAGACGTGATCCGGACTGCCCGCTGTGTTGTCGTTGATGGTCAGCACCGCCGTGCGTGTCCCGGTCGCTGTCGGCGCGAAAGTCACCCCGATGGCGCAGGTGCCGCCCACCGCCACGGTGGCACAGGTACTCGAATTCGTTAAGAAGTCGCCGGGATTTGCTCCTGTGGGGATCACACTGCTGATTACCAGCGGGGCCGTCCCGCAGTTGGTAATGATCACACTATGCACGGAACCGGTGGTGCCGACGAAGACGGTGCCAAAGTTAACCGGGTTGCTGCTGAAGCAGATCGCCGGGGCCAGCGCCGTACCGACACCCTGCAGGAGCAGCGTTGTCGGGCTATCCGCAGCGTCATCGGTGATCGTCAGAGTCGCCTGGCGTGTGCCGCCCACCTGGGGCGCAAACGCCACGTTGATCACACAAGTGTCGCTCGACGCAATCGTCCCATTGGTGCAAGTCGACGTGACGACAAAATCATTCGACCCGAACCCGCTGACGGAGATGCTCGCCACGTTGAGGTTGGTCGAACCACAATTCAAGATCGTAACGGTCTGCACGGCGCTGGTCGTGGTAACCAGTTGGCTCGGGAAGACAAGCGGGCCGGCCGTACTCAAGCAGACCACCGGCGCCGCCGGAGTCCCAACGCCACTGAGAGGAACAAGGCGCGGGCTGCCCGTCGCGTTATCCACAACCACCAGGGTCGCCTGCTCCAAACCAATGGTTGTCGGCGCGAAAGCAATGGCGATAAAGCAATTGGTGCCGGGAGTGATGGTGTTAAACCCGCAGCTTTGCGACAGTATCAGGAAATCCCCGGCGTTGGGTCCGGCAATTATGGGGTCCGCAGTAATGTCCACGCTGACTGTCGAGCCGTTCTGATAAATGACCGTCTGTACGGCGCTGGTCGTTCCCTCAATCTGATCGCCGAACGCAAGACTGCTTGGCGTCAAGGTAATCGGGGATTGGCTGGCCTTGACGTTCAAGATCATCTGTCCGCCCGGACCGTCATTATGAGGCTCGACAACGATAAAGTAATCATTCGAACCGTCAGCCGTAAAGTTGAGCTGCGATTGGAAACCGTTCGTGCCGCCCGCCGCATCGTTATTCGCCGCGACTTCCGTCAAAGCTCCGCAATCGCCACGCACAAAGATGGTTTGGGGAATTACCTGCACACTCCAAACCGAGAGGACCGTGTCGAAGGAACTGCCGAAAGTATCGATGTTGAAGATGGTACCCGGTGTCGGCTGCGTAATCCTGAAGAACTCATCAATACCGCCACGCGCAACACTGGGGCTGGGATGGACATTGCGGTACTTGGCCTTGCTGAGCGTATTGGTGAACGCAAACGGGAACTGTACGAGATCCATGGCCGTCTGGCAGGAATTGTTCGTCGCCAGATTCGGCACGTCAGACAGGGTATTCGTTGCCGTATTGTAAACGATAAGTGCGAAGTCCTGATCATTGCTGCCGCCCACGTTCGGAACGCCGTCGCCGGCGATATTCTTTGCTCGCACGATGATCTGCCACGGAGCACCGGAAGTCACGGCTGGAATGCCGCCCAGCGAACCGGTTGGATTCAAGAACACACTCTCCATGTTGTTGACGGAGTCAAACGCGGCACCCGGCACCGACACGTTCTGGGCAAACACATTGCCCTTGTAGGTGACTCCGCCGACAATCACTTGCAAATCGAGGTCATTGACCAGTTCTTTGCCAGCGCCCGGGGCCCCCGGCGCATCCGTCCAAGCCAACGTTACACGGAACGGCAACCCGTTACTGGCGATTTGACCTGTCAATTCGTAGCTCTGCCCTGACTGGGTGAAGTAGGTCTGTTGGGCTGCCGGATTCGTCGTGATCAGGGGCGAGTCAATCGCTCGCGGCGATGATTCGTCGCGGATCGCCCGCCCGACGCCGTCGAACATGCGCAACAAATCCAGTTCGCCCATGCCCTGCTCGGATGACGGCAGCGTGTCCATCACATGGGTTTGCGGATTCGTGATGGGCAGATAACGGGCTGAATTGCAGGCATAGGCCTTGGCCATGGCCGGGGTGGGTTGGAGCAATGCCTGTCCAACTTCATTCGTCAAACGATGTTGGAAATACCACCAAAGAAGCTGGATGGCCCCGGAAACGGCAGGGGCGGCATAACTGCTGCCGGAACTGCAGTCGTATATGTCAGAGCCTATGGGAGAGCCAAAAGTCCCCACAAACCCCGCACTGGTATTCGGGAAAAAATCGATAAAAGGCTGGGGCGGAGCACAGTAAAGATTCGTGACCGTAAAGGAGAAGATCTCGTTAACACCAAGATTCCCATTCGGATCTTCGTTTATCACAGGCGTGATTCCGTTCACCGGAACGATAATGCCAGCCAAGAGTGACCTCGCGGCATGGATGGTGGTGCCCGGCGCCACAATCTCGGGCTTAAACCGCCCGTCAATTGTCGGACCAAACGCTGACGATTGCCACATATTGAGCGAATTGCCCTGGTCGACAAGCCCCTCGCAAGCACTACCGTCCAAACGCACGCTCTCGGAAGCAGTGACGGTGATGACGTTCTTGGCCGTTGCGGGGGCCGTAATAAGGATGTCGCCAAATCCGCCGTTATTCCCCCGCACACCGGCATCGCCCAGATAGGCATTGCCCGCAAAGACCATGATAAATTCCTGGTTCAACGGCGATGGACCCGGAACATTGTTCGAGGTTCCCACCAATGCCGCATCACGGACACCAATGTCGTAGGTCGTCGAGTCTTGCGTATATTGACCGCCATTGGAGCCGTCGACAGCTATGGCTGCGGCCCAACTGTTGTTCTGAATGCGGCCACCGTTCTCGTATGCCTGGAAGAAAAGCACCGGGAAAAGGGTTTCCATGCATGGCTGATTTATTTGCGTAGGAAGGAAACGCACGCTCGGGGGGGTACCCGGGGTATCCGCAGTCTGTTCAAAAATACGCGAGGTGCCGATCCGGCCGAATGGCGAAACGCCAAGCCCAAGATGGAACCCACTCGGATCCTGGTGGACGAAACTAACCAGCTGCGTGACGATTATCTCCGTTGGAAGCGGAATGTTCACAGGCACTATCCCGGCGCTCGTGCAGTTGAAAATAATATCTGTCGTAAGCTGGCACGGCGATGTGTCGAAGACAAAAGTGTTTGTCACGGGGCCCGCGCCGGGACAGACAATAAGGGCGGTAAAAACTTGCGTTTCGATCGTCGAAAAGATGGAAAACTCATTCAGATCGTTCGTCTGAGTATCGTATCCGGCAATAACGGAAGCGACCCGTGTTCCATGGTCGTAAAAGTCTTCCGTTCCAAAAAAGTTGTTATTCAACCTCAAACATCCAAAGCTTGCCGTGGCTGGGGGGACAGGAATGTAGGCCCCCAGAGGTTCTTCATAGGCCACGCGGGATAATCCGAACGGAAGTCCAAACTCGTTAAACGACGGCTGTACGGCGGTGCCCGGATACTCCTCAAGGGTTGCGTCAAATCCGGTGTCCGCAACGTCCACAACCGCATACTCCAATTGGTTCGTGAACGCAGCCATTCCACCTCCGACCGTGTTGGTCAGGAAATCCAGGTAATTCGTGAATAAAGCCGAGGTGCCCCCCAGCTTATTGGTCGGTCCGAAACCGGGGGCGTTGGTTTGGGTGGTGACAATGAGGTCTTGTACTTCGTCCAAGAGGACTTTCTTATCTACTTTCTCGATCCACATCACGTCGGACACTTTCGCAATTCGAGCGATGTCCGAGCCCGGCACGAGCATGCGTGCGACCTTTTGATGCCCAAGATCGTAAGAGGACTGTACGAGCCCAAACTTCTCAATCGCTTTCAGGGCTCGGCCACAATCCGGGCCGTTTACCACGGAGACACGCACGTCAACGAGCGATTGCCCGTATTCGGCGTCCGCCTTCAGCAACTGCGGTTGAATTTTGTAGTACGGGTGATAAGCGCCAATCCATTGAATGGGGCCGTCGTTCCGCTGCATGGCCCGCAACTTCTCTTCCGCCGCCTGGTCGAGGCGAACGAGATAAGCGTTGTTCGGCACGTAGGAAATCATTTCGACCGAACCCGCTGATCGCATCTGCCCCAGCCACTCCGGCATTATCGGTCCGCGGAACTGTACCAGCCGCAGCCGCTTACCGGTTCCGTCTTGCTCGCGAAGACCATAGGGAACGAACGGTTCACCAGAAAACGTATCGAACGACATATTCGCCAATTGGATGCGATTGAACCGTGTTTCCTTGACCGCTCGCTCCCGGTACATCTGCGTAAGCTCGGCGACCTGGGCATCGGTCGCTTCTACCAACCAGTACGAACCGTAGTTCTTGACCTTCTGGATGCCCTTCTCCTTGAGCTGGTCGATCTTCTCGTCCGCGGTCGGGTAAATGATGACTTTGTTGTCTGTATTCGGGTGAATGAAGACCTTGTTGTCCGTCGTGGCAACGGTTACGGCCTGACCGTGGTGCCCGATGAGAATTAGACCCGCCAAGCCTACAAGGGCAAACAACCGCGTTCTGGAAAATTTCATCGCTCGCGTCTCCTCCACCCTACCTATCGTTCGGAAAGATTGGCTGGTAAACCACAAGCTATCAAAAGGGCTTTTCCGATTGCAACCAGAATGTTTGGCAAAATATCCGACCGCTTTGATGACCACGTAAAACCAAGCCAAAAGGCCGAGTTTCCCAACGGTCTATTTGAACACCAGATGGCGGAGCGTGGCTTCGAGTCCTGGAAAACAAAACCGATAGCCGCTGCCCTCCAGACGGATCGGCTGGACCCGCGCGCTGTTGAGGAGCAACGCCTCCGCCATCTCACCAAAAACCGCTCGCGCCGCCAACCCCGGCATCGGGAACACCGTCGGACGCCTCAACACGCGCCCCAGCGTCTTGGTGAACTCCCGATTCGTCACCGCGTTCGGTGACACCACATTGATCGGGCCTCGCGCCCACTCGGTGTTCAACGCATGCTGAATCGCCCCAATCGCGTCCTCGATCGCCACCCAACTCCAAAACTGCCTCCCGCTGCCAACAGTCCCGCCGACGCCCACCCGAAATGGCCACAGCATCCTGGCCAGCGCTCCACCGTCGCCGCTGAGCACAATGCCGAATCGCAGATTCACCACGCGAATTCCCGCTTCCGCTGCGGGCAGTGTCGCCGCCTCCCAGCCACGGCAAACGTCCGCCAAGAAACCTTTGCCCGCCGGACTGTCCTCATTCAATGGCTCCGTCCCGCGGTCCCCGTAGTATCCAATTGCTGAGGCGCTCACCAACACGCGCGGTGGTCGCTCCAGTTTCGCCAGGGCCTCGCACAGTTGCCGCGTCCCTCCCAGGCGGCTTTCGCGAATGCGTTCTTTCTTCTTCGCCGTCCACCGCCCCGCAATCGGTTCCCCCGCCAAATGCACGACGGCTTCGAGCCCCTCCTCAATCGCCGGCCGCGTGGCCATCCGGTTGTAGCGGACCACCTCCTGCCGTCCTGCCGTCAGAAGCGCAACCAGTTTCGACCCGATGAGGCCGCTGCTGCCCGTAACCAGTATTTTCATCGTCGCCTTTCCCTGTTCTAACGAATTGAGGTCGGCCAATTGTCACGCTGCTCGCGCCCGGGGAAAAATTCGCGCTCACCCGCCGTGTTTCAGGCCACCACGCGAAACGGTCCCGGAGTAAATTTTCGTCATCGACTGTCACCTCTAGCCTCGCTTGTGGCCACGGCTCGTGCCTCACCCGAAACATGCGCTGAAACCCACGCCACTGCGTGAAGGCCACGTAGCGTTCCAGCAGGAACTCGTCGAGACTGCCCCGTTGACAAGGTGCGAAACATTTCGCGCCGTCCCGCTCCGCTCGATATGAGAATCCTGTCCCGCGGCCCGTCACACAGCCGTGCATCACTCGCTCGCCGTGTTCGTACTCGATTCTTCCAAACCGATACGGCAACCCGAACAGCGGCGGCCCCAGCCAGGTCGCGACCCGTTTCGGCACCCACTCCGCGAGAAAGAAGATCCCCGTTTCACCCCCGGGCCGCACATACGTGCGCACATTCAGGAACTCGTGATTGGCGAACCAGCGCCCCACCCAGTTTGTCATTCGTCCGCCAAACGCAAACCGTAGTTGCTCCTGCGAAAACGCAACCACGCTTACGTACGCTTTTCCATCGCGCAGATCCAATGGAAACGGCACCTCCGCCTGCAAGCGCGCCGGCTCCACTTCATAATGTATGAACAACACACTCATCCACGCCCCGCGAAACATATCAGACTCCTGCACCTCACGTTGCCCACCCATTTCCTCAGTAGCGAACTCCCCCGGGCACGTCGGACGGGCGAACGGCAGTGCGCGTTTGTTCGGCCAGTTGTTTGATGTGGAGCAGCACGCGTCGATGAATCCGATGAATGATAAAGTCGGACCAGCATTGCCAATAGCGCGCCGGCCACAGGTGATGGCGATACCACGTCGTGCCCTCCAACCGCGTTTGCCCGTCGGCCAACGGCGTAAGTAGAAACTGCCCGTGCTCGGAAACCAGATAGCCGTCGAGGTGCGGCGGGTGCACGTTCGCGTAAGGCGTCCATTCCTCCATGGGGGGTGGATTCTCGGTGACACCAAAGCGAAGCAACCGTGGTTCGTCCCAAACCTCAATCGGTTCGACGAACGGGCCGGTTGAGAATATGCAATAGCGGATCGCGCCTGCACCCTGTCCTTTGATCTCCGCGCGCTCGGGGTAGGCAATTCCGGCGCGAAACAGCCACTCGGTCGGCGGCGGTAATTGGGTGAACGCCACAACCTCCGGCCATACCTGCGCAGGCGGAGCGTCGATCTCGACGGCAGTGCGCACCTCAAACAACGGCGCTGCCGGTCGCCCGACATGTTCCGCCATGAGCAACAGCGGCACCATCAGGCTCAGCGCCCGGATCACGGGTGGTGCGCTCGCTCGTCCACCGTCGTGGCATTGTATCGCATAACCAACCAGCCCACCCATCACCGCCAGTCCGGCTCCCAACGGCGCCGCCATCAGGATGCAGATCAGCCCCTCCATGGCCACTGCTATTAGCGCTCCGGCGAGAATCGCGACCGACAGTATCGAGACCAGGATGCATTCCCCGAGACTGCGGGACTCGTGGTATCCATACAGAAGCACTGACAACAGGCCAGAGCAAAAAGGCACCAGCACAAATACACCCCAGCCGTACGATCGAAAGGACTCCACGGATAACAGGGTGGCCCCCAACCCCAACGCAGCGGTGCCGAGCACACCCAGTGCGGCGCTCCCGAGTTTTCCTTTCGGCATCACTCGATCAAGCAG
>JBGOTY010000142.1:0-8460 GCA_041476745.1 Verrucomicrobiia bacterium
CCTGAGTTGTCGGAATGCTTCGTAGGCTTTGTCATTTAAGAGGAAACGGTCTGAATCAGTATCATAATGCAAAACGTCGTCAGAAGTGAACAAGGGCACATTTTCCAACTTGATTTGTGAAAGCGGAACGTTCGTTGAGCCAATAGCGCCTCTCTCTCCCTCTCCTATAGCCAGATAGACTTCCATTTTGTCCTTCGATTTCGCATTCTGTTTGCGCGCTTCTTCCGGCTCTGCGGAGCCGTTGTAAACAAGTATCGGCATTACAGAGCACATTAAAATGATACAGAGAGATTTATTTCGCATAGAACCTTGTGGCAGTATAGCCGATTAGGCGCGAAGTACCCACCCCTTTCTCCCCTCCGAGGAGGGGAATCCGCCTTCGCTGAAGCTTCCGCCGTCGGCAAACCTATGGCGGACACGACGGTGCGACAAGCATGCTACGTATCGTTACTCGATAATTTTGCTGGACACGGTGTTTCCGGGTGGGTATAGTCGGCCCCGTGATGGCTATCGCCAAACGGGGGCTTGCGCGGGGCGAAACAGATGAACATCGAACCCCGAAAAGGATTCGGAGCATCCGCCGTCGCACTCCGAGCCATGGCGCGACTCGCTGCTGTGCGCAACTCGGGCCTGATATACGTTTCTGCGAAACGAATCCCCCAGTTAAGGGGCGTCATATGAATGTGTTAGGAATGGGGGGGCCGGAATTTGGCGAGGTGATTCGCGGGGGGAATCGCGATAGAATATCGCTCCCACAGGGGAGAAGAGGCCCCCCCTATATGTTTCTGCGAAACGAACCCACCGATTTTGTCTTGGAAAACAACAGTTATCGAGCAGAGCGCCAATGAGTTACACGATAAAAGTTTGCCGGAAAACGGTGGGTTCGTTTTGGAAAACGAACCCACCGGGAGGGGGTTTTTGGGGGTCGAACGAAGGAAATTGGGTGGTTTGGGTGCAAAATTGGGGATGGCGGAGGGCTGGTTGCCGGGTGGAACCGGGATTCAATATCGGTCACATTCATGCTGCTGATTCCTAAATTGACTCCTATGCACCCCCCCGTTAACGTAACGCGCCATGCACAGCGCTGAAACCCTCAAACGCACGCCGTTGTACGCCGCGCACCTCGAGTGTGGGGCGAAAATGGTGGCATTCGGCGGCTGGGAAATGCCTGTGCAGTACTCGGGCATCCTCGCGGAACACACGGCGGTGCGCGAGCGTGTCGGCCTCTTCGATATTTCGCACATGGGCGAGTTTCTGGTCGCGGGACCGAACGCGGAACAAGCGCTCAACGGTTTATTGACCAATGACGTGACCAAACTCGCTGTTGGGCAGGCCCAATACACTTTGATGTGCAATCACGATGGTGGAATCGTGGATGATTTGATCGTTTATCGTCTTGAGCCCAGCGTCTATCTTGTCATCGTGAATGCGGGCAACATCGAGAAAGATTTCGTGTGGATGAACACCGAGACGACGGTGTCGGTGGTGATCGAGAACCGGAGCGATCGCTTTGCGGCGCTGGCGCTCCAGGGCCCGGCGGCAAGCAAGTTCTTTGACTTTTCGGCTGCGCTTCCGCATTTCCACATTCAGCGACACCGGGTTTTTGGCAAGGAATGCTGGGTCGCTCGAACGGGTTACACCGGTGAGGACGGTTTTGAGCTTTTCTGCGAAGCGGCCGACGCGCCCCATCTGTGGCACATGCTGTTGACCGAGGGCGAGCCCTATGGCATCAAGCCGTGTGGACTCGGTGCCCGCGACACGCTGCGGCTGGAGATGTGTTATCCACTTCACGGGAACGACCTAACGGAAGAGACTACGCCGATGGAAGCGGGTCTTGGCAAGTTTGTCGCACTCGACAAAGGCGCGTTCGTTGGCAGTGACGTGCTCATCGAGCAGAAGGCGAAAGGAGTCGGTCGCAAGCTCGTCGCCTTTACGATGGTCGAAAAATCGCCGCCGCCGCGACCGCATTACGCAATTCTGGCAAACGGTCGCAAGGTCGGTGAAATCACAAGCGGCACGCAATCGCCCACCCTGGGCGTTGGGATCGGCATGGGCTACGTGGAAGTCGCTGCCGCGTCCGTGGGAACGGCGATTGAGATCGAGGTTCGCGGGAAAAGGTTCCCGGCGGTTATCCAGAAGAAACCAATCCTGAAGAAAGGCCCATGAACGTTCCGAAAAATCTGAAGTTCGCGAAAACTCACGAATGGGTGCGAGTCGAGGGTGATATCGCTGTCGTTGGTATCACCGACCATGCGCAACAGGAGTTGACGGACGTGGTGTACGTCGAGACCCCGGCGGTCGGCTCGCGCGTTGAGGCGGGGAAGGAGTGCGCGGTCGTGGAAAGCGTGAAAGCCGCCAGCGACATCTACGCGCCCCTGTCCGGGGACGTGATTGCCGTGAACGAGGAACTCAGCCGCGCGCCCGAATTGCTCAATCAGGACCCGTACAACAAGGGCTGGATGTTCAAGGTCGAGATGAGCGATCTGAGCGAGCTTAATGAGTTGCTCAGCCCTGACGATTACGCTCATCACATCGGCGCATGAACACGGAACGCATTGAACGGTTTGCGGATCGACATATCGGTCCGGGTCCTGAAGACATTCAGGAAATGCTGCGCCTTGTCGGCTTCCCTACGCTTGAGGCGATGATCGATGCCGCGGTGCCGCCGCAAATTCGGCTTAAGAAGCCACTCTCGCTCCCCGCAGCCCGTGGCGAGCAGGAGTTGCTTTCGCAGTTGAAAGCGATCATGTCGAAAAACGAAGTGCGCCGGTCGTTCATCGGCATGGGCTATTACGATTGCATCACGCCGCCGGTGATCCAGCGCAACATTCTGGAGAATCCTGGCTGGTATACCCAGTACACACCCTACCAGGCTGAAATCTCCCAGGGGCGATTGGAAGCGCTGCTGAACTTCCAGACGATGGTGGCTGACCTTACCGGTTTGGAAATTGCGAACGCCTCCCTGCTCGATGAGGCAACTGCGGCTGCCGAGGCGATGACAATGTGCTACGGTCTTCAAAGCCGTGAAGGTCGGAACATATTCTTCGTCTCCGATACTTGCCATCCACAAACCATCGCGGTGGTGCAGACCCGGGCCCTGCCGATTGCGATTGAAATTGTCGTTGGGGATCACACCAAGTTCGCGCTCAACAAGAAGGTCTTCGGGGTACTACTGCAGTACCCGGCAACCGATGGCAGGATACTTGATTACGAGCCGTTTATTCAGCAGGCGCATGAACACAAGTCGCTGGCGGTCGTCGCGACCGACTTGCTGGCCCTCACGCTGCTGAAGCCACCCGGCGAATTCGGAGCGGACGTGGCCGTTGGTAGCGCGCAACGCTTCGGGGTGCCGATGGGCTACGGCGGCCCTCATGCCGCGTTCTTTGCCACGCGGGATTCGTACAAACGCCACATGCCCGGCCGCCTCGTCGGTGTCTCGAAAGATGCCCAAGGAAATCCCGCCTTGCGTCTCGCGCTCCAGACGCGAGAGCAACACATCCGCCGCGAGAAAGCCACCAGCAACATCTGCACCGCGCAAGTATTGCTGGGCGTTATGGCTTCGATGTACGCGGTCTATCACGGGCCTGAGGGATTAAAAAGGATTGCCAGACGGGTCCATGCGCTGGCCACAACTCTCGCCACCGCGCATGGCGAACATCAGAAGGAACCGTTCTTCGATACACTCCATTTTCGACGAGCAGCAAAGCCGCGGGGCCTAAATGCGCGCGAGTATCCCGACGGGTCGTGGGGTGTGTCGTTCGACGAAACAACAACGGCTGATGATTTGAACCGTCTCGCAGGGCGTAACGTCGAGGTCCTTTCTGATTCCCAGCTCGGTGCATTCGCTCGCACAACGCCGTTTCTCACTCATCCGGTTTTCAACCGGTATCACACTGAGCACGAGATGCTGCGGTACATCAAACGACTCGAAGCGAAAGACCTCTCGCTCACAACCTCGATGATCCCGCTTGGGTCGTGCACGATGAAATTGAATGCGACGGCGGAAATGCTTCCGTTGACGTGGCCGGAGGTTGGCGGTTTGCATCCGTTTGCGCCCCGCGAGCAGACCGAGGGGTATCATACCTTATTTCAGCAACTGGAAACATGGTTGGCAGAGATTACCGGTTTCGCGGCTGTCTCCCTGCAGCCGAATGCCGGTTCACAGGGCGAATACGCCGGGCTGCTGGTCATCCGCGAATACCAGAAGCAACGGAAACAAAACCACCGCGATATCTGTCTTATTCCGGTCTCGGCGCACGGGACAAATCCCGCCAGCGCGGTGATGGCGGGATTCAAGGTTGTCGCGGTTGCGTGTGATGCGCAGGGTAACATCGACGTGCCTGATTTACGCGCCAAGGCGCAGGCACACCGGAATGATCTGGGCGCACTCATGGTGACGTATCCTTCAACACACGGTGTATTTGAAGAGACCATCCAGGAAGTTTGCCAGATCGTCCATGACAACGGCGGGCAGGTTTACATGGACGGCGCAAACATGAATGCGCAGGTTGGATTATGCCGCCCCGGGGACATGGGCGCTGATGTCTGTCATCTCAATTTGCACAAGACTTTTTGCATTCCCCACGGTGGCGGTGGTCCGGGCATGGGGCCGATCGCCGTCGCCGGGCATCTGGCTCCGTATCTGCCAAAGCATCCACTTGCTGAAGTCGGCGGCCCGCAGGGTATCGGTCCGGTATCCGCGGTGCCTTGGGGCAGCGCCAGCATACTGACCATCCCCTGGATGTATATCGCGCTCATGGGCGGCGACGGTCTTACTGATGCAACAAAGGTAGCGATCCTGAACGCCAACTACATCGCGAAGCGACTCGAACCGTACTTCCCGACCCTTTACAAAGGCCACGGCGATCTTGTCGCGCACGAGTGCGTCATCGACTGTCGCCAATTCAAGACCACCGCCGACGTTGAAGTCGAGGACATCGCGAAGCGATTGATTGATTACGGATTTCATGCGCCGACGATGTCATGGCCCGTGCCCGGTACGCTCATGATCGAGCCAACCGAAAGCGAGTCCAAAGCGGAACTCGACCGGTTTTGCGATGCGATGATCGCGATCCATGCCGAGATCAAGGCCATTGAATCGGGTTCGATGGATCGTGCCAATAATCTCCTAAAAAACGCGCCGCATACCGCGCACGTGGTGGTCGCCGACAAGTGGGAACGTCCGTACAGTCGAGAACTGGCGGCTTTCCCCGCCCCGTGGACTCGCGACCACAAGTTCTGGCCACCCGTCGGTCGCGTGGACAATGTGTACGGCGATCGGCATGTGGTTTGCATCTGCCCGCCTGTTGAGGCTTACACAACCGCGGACGCGCAGCCCAGTTAAATAAAAGCATTCGCGGTTACCACCTGTAAGAGCTTGCAGCCCAAATGATTTCATTTGCACTTCTCTTGGAGGAGTGTATGATATTTCCATCATTCGGAGGTCCCGTGGCAAAAGCGAGGAAAGAGGTGGAGCTTGCAGTGCGGGTTGGTAACAGACCGGCCGCACTTGGGGGAGTGCTGGCTTCTGTCGCCAACCATGGTGTCAATGTTCTCGCATACTGCACCTACTCTGACGGCGACGATCTCATCGTTCTCCTGATTACTGACAACGCGCTGGCCGCCAAGGAAGCCCTCCAAACGGCTGGTTTTTCCTGCAAGGCCAATTCCGTTGTCCTCGTTGGTGCTTCGGACGAAGTCGGCGCGGCGGCAAGGATTGGCATGCATCTCGGTATGGCCGGGGTCGAGATTCTTTACTCGTATGCTTCTTCATCGGGTGGCGACCAGTTTGTCGCAGTCTTTAAGACCACCAACGATGAGCGCGCCATTCAGGCGCTTGAGGTTTGCCCACAGGCGCGGGCTGCGGCGTGAGAACCCGGTTAGCGGGGCGACTTCCTCAACTACCCGTCCAGGAATTATCTGGAGGATGGTTCGTCGCCGTTGCAGAACTCGCGCTGGCATTCGTGGCGGCCTTATTTGGGCCGAACGGCCACCACCATTTCTTCTTCGGGGGTTTTTCCGGAGGCGGCGGTGGCGGTCTGAGTTCCTGATCGGTCATCACTCGCTCGACGCGAGGATACGTTTGCTCGCCGCCGCGCACGGCCACCGCGCCACCGGCGTCCGCAACGAGTTGCGGCACCGAAAGCATATCGGAGTACACGGCGCGCTTCACCACCTTTGCATTGGGACCGACCTCGGCATAGCTGTGCGAGCGCGGGCCGCTGCGGAACAACACGTGAAGATGGCCGGCATTATCGATCATCGCGGACGGTTCGCCCATCGAGATGGTTTCGCCGAGCGGGATCATGCCGTAGACCAGTTTATGCGGGTCGTCCTGCACGCTCGCGTACAGCACTTCACTGTGCTCGGCGCGGCGTGAGAGGAGCGCGTAGGTCCGGTAATCCTCGTTGGTCTCGCCGGCGGCAACCGGCAGACCGACTGTTTGCTTCCAGATTTCGCGGCCGTTGATGATCGTGAACTTGATCGGCGGCGAGAGCGCGTGCGTGCCGCCACCATCGACCACCGCTCGCACGGTAAAGGTGCCGCGCTGGCGGAGGTCGTAGTGCGGCAACAGATCTACCGCGACGCTCACGGTACGCCCGGGGGCAATCTTCACCGGATCGAAAGCCAGTTGTTTGCCGACCGGGGACATCGTTGCGCTGGCCTCGTCGCTGATCAGGAAACTCAGCCAGGACGCCCGGTTGTCGTCCGTCAGTTCGATAGCGCGGCCCGAGAAATTGTGGACGTTAGCCACCACGGGAATCGCCTCGAAGAGCATCAGCGCATCACGTTCCATTGTGAGCTGCACGGAGATCTGGGCGTGAGCCCTCACGGGTACAACCAACGCAACCAGAAAGGCGAAAACAATCGATCGACGCATGATGGAAAAGTTAACACGCTGATCGAGACCCGAACAAGGAAAATGCCGCGTCATCGACGACGCCTCTCTACGATCGCGCGTAGCGCGGTTCGGAGCGCCGCGCGATGGGCAGTGGCGCGCTGTTCCAATGGGAAATGAACGGGGGTTTCACTGCCGAGGATATGGCCGGTGCAATTGAAAAACAGATGATACGCCATCGGCCAGCGACGTCGGCGCTTCAGCGTTCCGACGTTCGATACCCGACGAATCAGCCCGAAGCCGGTTACTTGGCTGCCATCGATCACCTTGTCGCGATTGATGGGAATCACCCGGCTGACGGCCTTCACAATGCGTTCACCGATGAAAGGCGGCTTCTCGCGTAGTTCGTAAAGATAGTATCCCGTTGCGTCCACGTCTTCGTGCAAATCGAGCGAGAACAAGAAGCGCCGGCCTTTCACGAGTCGTTTGACCAGCTCCGCTTCCGGGCAGTCACTGAAGTTGCGAAATTGGCGGTTGATGTCGCGGCCTTGCGCGTTGCGACGCTGGTTGCGCTCCCAACCGTAGGGATTTATGCACGGCAACACGAACCAGTTCACATCCCACTTCGCCCATTCGCCGCTTTCCAGCCAGCGCAAGGCCCCTTCGACGCTGCCGGGTTCTTCGCCGTGAATTCCAGCGGTGACGAGAACCGTTGGCGTGTGCCCATCCATTCTCCGGCGTAAACAGAAGAACGGGTATCCCGATATTTCCCCGGCCTCTTGGACACGCCATCCACGACGCGGTAGAGCGCGCAATCGTTGCACGATCTCACTGTAGTCTCGGATGCGACGCACGGTCTTACTTATGGCGCAGAGCGTCCGCTGTGACAACCGGTCATCGAATTACGACGCCATCGCCTTGAGAAATTCCTTGTTCGTCTTGAATTTGGCAAGACCCGTAAGAAGTTTCTGCAGGGCTTCGACGGGCGGCGCGCCACTCAAGGCGCGGCGCAGGCGCGTGATCGCCTCGAGATCCTTCGGCGCCAGCAGTAATTCCTCCCGACGCGTGCCGGAAGCGTTGATGTCTACTGCGGGCCAGTAGCGTTGCTCGGCGATTTTGCGGTCGAGCACCAACTCCGAATTGCCCGTGCCCTTGAACTCCTGGAAAATCAACTCATCCATCCGCGATCCGGTCTCGATCAACGCGGTGGCGATGATCGTGAGCGAACCGCCTTCCTCCGCTTTGCGGGCCGAGGCGAAGATGCGGCGCGGCTGTTCCATCGCGCGGGCGTCGAGGCCGCCGGTCATCGTGCGACCGGTGGAGCCGATGTAATTGTTGAAAGCGCGGGCCAGACGCGTGATCGAGTCGAGCACAATGAAGACGTCCCGGCCGAATTCGACCAGACGTTTGGCGCGTTCAATCGCCATCTTGGCAGTGCGGACGTGCTCTTCAATGGTCTGGTCGTTGGTCGAGGCAATGACTTCGCCGCCTTTGACAGAACGGCGGAAGTCAGTCGTCTCTTCCGGACGCTCGTCCACCAACAACACCATCGTGTGAACCTCGGGATGGTTGGTGATCACCGCGTCGGCGATATGGTGCAACAGCGTCGTCTTGCCGGTGCG
>JBGOTY010000143.1:0-8450 GCA_041476745.1 Verrucomicrobiia bacterium
CCGAAAACTTGAATGATCCGCGCGCCGGCGGTGCGGAGATTGCGCATGTCGTGGTCGGTGTACGTGAAGGCCACGGGCGACGCGCTGCGGCCCGTCGTGGCGGTCAGGAAAATCGGGCGATACTCGCGCTCGAAACGCCGTTCCACCGCGCTGCGACCTCGCAACAGCGCCTCCGCGACGACGCGCGGACGATGTTTGAGCACCGAGATGTCCGGAGTGATGATGAACTCGCGGAATTTTTCCGGCTGTTCCGAGGTCGGAAGTAGATCCACTTTGCTGGTGAACGGAAGATGGCGCAGATCTGCGACGGTCTTGATGTGGCGCGGGTCGATCCTATGTTCGGCGAAGAGCTTCTTGTAGTACGGACTGAACGGGCCAATGACTTCCGTAAGATAGTGATGAAGCTTCTCGTTCTGGATGCGGCACTGTTCCGCCGGCGTCAGACGGTCCCATTTCATCGACCCACCAGCCCCTTCAGCAGGGGCAACGCAGCCTGCGCCGCCTCTTCCCCGCAGCGAATGTAGCGCTCGGGATGATAAAAGTCGTACCACACGCTATCGGCCAGGATCGGGCGAATCACGACGTCGGCGTTGGTACAGGCGACTTCGGCCATGCGTGACTGCATCGCATGCATGGAGCGCATATACACGTTGATAAGGCTGGTCGGGGTTTCGACAACGGGACCCGTTTCGCGCATACCGCCTTTGCTTTCTTTCCGCGACGCCAGCGACTTCTCGTTGCGGTAGCGTTCGCGCTGCTTCATTTCGTCGACATTGGGAATGGTGTTCACGGCGATGATCTTCGAGACGCCCGCGTGCGCAAGCACTTGCACGGGCACGGGATCGGTGATGCCACCATCGATCAGCGTGTGGCCGTTGGTCACCACGGGACGGAAGATACCGGGAATCGTAATACTGGCGCGGATCGCGTCGATGAGCTTGCCGTCTTCAAAGACAATTTCCTCAAGCGTGTTGATGTCACTGGCGATGATCTTCAACGGAATGAGCGTATCGGCAAACGTCAACCCGTTCACGATCGAATGCAGGAAATTGTACACCTTGATGCCGCGAAAGATCCCCGCGCCGGGAAACATCGGGTCCAGCAATTTCAGGAACGTGCGTTTGTTGCGTATCTGCTTGGCGATCTCCTCCATCTCGTCGGCGCTCTTTCCAACCGCCCACCCCGCCGCGATGAGCGCGCCCATCGAACTGCCCGCCACCATGTCGATGGCAATCCCCTCCCGTTCCAGCACGCGGATGACCCCAATGTGCGCCAGCCCGCGCGCGCCACCCGTGCCCAGCGCCAACCCAACCAGCACGTTGCCCAGTTCGCGCGCCATGCGACGCACCACTAGGCTGTACGGCTCCATCGGCTTCCGGATCGCGTACGGAGTCCCGTCCACAGCCTCGACCACCTCGGACTCAGGAATCCAACGCAGGAGATACGCGATCGACTGTCCGACCTTCCGCTCGGCTTCTTCGACATACGGCGCGCTGGCGTCGCCGACCGCCGTGAGGATCACCCGCACTTGCGGCTCGTGCGCTACCGCGTGAGAACGGAAATCCTCCAGCAACAGCCGCGTGCGGTAGAGATGCTCGTCGTCGTACTTGGCGATGACGAACACCTGGTCCGATTGCACGAGGCAGGCGAACACGGACGCGGAAACTGCATTCGGAAGATCACAAATCACGTAATCGTACTGCTTCACCAGATGGCCGAAGACCGGCGCGATGAGCGCGATCTCGCGCTCGTCGCCCACAAGGTCGAGATTCAAGCGGTCATAACCGAGCGGGGAATGCACCGTGATGTCCTGCAACCCGAGGCCACTGCGGAAATCGAGGCGTTCGCACTTCAACAGCGGCACGCCGCGCTGCTTGCCGCTAAAATCGAGGAGCAATACGGGCTCGCGGGTTTCGTGGGCAAGGCTGGCGGCCAGATTGTGCGCGAGGGTCGTCTTCCCGGTGTCGGGCAGGGAGCCGTAGAGCGAGATGATCGTGCTCCGCTTGGCGCGATGCTTCTCTTCACGAAGTTCCTTGATGCGATGACCGAGCCGTTGACTGAAACTGACCGCCACGCGCGGGTCGCGATTGACGACGGAATCGAAATCCTCCCGCGGGATCTTCAGGAGCATCGAATCGTTGAGCGCGCACACATTTGCCCAATGCGTTTCGCCACTGAGCAGCGGCATCTCGCCAAAACAATCGCCATCACAGTAGGTGGCGAAAATGCGGTCCCGTCCGCTCTTGAGCCGCGTGTACGCCTGAAGTCGACCCGAAACGACGACGTAAAGCGCGTCACCGGGGTCATTTTCGCGCACGACGTGGTCGCCCTTTTTGATCGCGACAAATTCGGCGCGCTCAGCCAGGCCCTTCATCAACTCCTTGCCAAGGCTGGCCAGAACTGGCACGTTCTCAAGTACTTGGAGTTTGTGCTCCATGCTGCAATCCTTCCCGCCAACGCACCGTCTCAACTTGAGCGCCGACGCTCATTTCCACTACAATTACAGTAAAGCAAGCCGCGGGCCGAATCAATGGACAGCGGCTTGATTCTGAAGGAGTTCAATAAGCCGCAGCGTGGTCTTGCCGACGATTTCCAGGCTGCGCGAGCTGATCTTGTCGAGTGTGTCCTTCTCTGTGTGCCAGTAATCGTTCAGCCCCGGCTTACTGCCAAACTCAAAATCGATCAGATCGACCGCCGGGATTCCCGCGCGCATGAAGGGCACGTGGTCGTCAAGTATCCCGTTCCCCCCGTAGGCGAAGTAGTCGCGGAAGCCGGCGGCGCGCGAAGCGTCAAAAGCCTGCGGGATGAGCGAGCCGTTGACGGTGACATTCAAGTTCTTGTCGCCGATCATGTCGAGCAACACCATCGCCTTGACCTGGCCGACCTGATTCTTGCCATTGAGATCTTCGACGAAGAACTTGCTTCCCCACAACCCGTCGTCGTCGCTGTACTGCCGTACGGCCTCCTCGCCGTCTAAGAACACAAACCACAGATCCCGCTGCCCGGCAGCGATGCGCGCGATCTCCAGCAGCGCGCCCGAGCTTGAGCCGCCGTCGTTGGCGCCGACGAACGTGCTGTTCGTAAAGAACTTCGTATCGTAGTGCGAGCCGGTGATAATGACGCGGTTGGGGCCGCCTGACTGCACGCGCGTCTTGGCCACAATATTCCGAAATTGCTTTGGGCCCAGGGGCGTCGGCGCTATGAAGACTTGTTCCTCGGTCGCCAGCCCGTACTCCTCCAACTGCGTCTTGATGTACGTGGCTGCGCGTCCCAGCCCATCGCTTCCGCTGGGTCGTGGTCCATACCCGACGAGTTTTTCGACATGCTGGTAAGCGCGCTCGCCGCTGTACTGTTGCCAGGGAATCGGCGGCGGCGGTCGCGATCCACCACAGCCGCAAACGACCCCAACGATGAGGACCAGGCCTAGTCGCCTTGCCATTGTTCCGCCCAGGCAATGCGCCGCGCAAGCGACGGATGATCGTGCAGGAGAAACTCGATGAACGGATGCGGTGAAAGATCGGCAAGGTTTTGCTCCGCTAGCTTGCGCATGGCACGAATGAAAGCGTCACGATTCGCGGTCAACTCCAGCGCCGTGGCGTCGGCCTTCCATTCACGCGAACGGGAGAAGGCGTTATTCAGCGGCATCGCCACCAGCCCGAAAACAAACAGGCACAAGGCCAGCAGCGGAAACGCGGCAATATCCCACACGTGTTCATAGCCGAGTCTGGCCAGGCCCCAATGCAACCCGAGATCAGCGACTTTGAGACCGAGGAAGGTTGTCACCGTTCCCCACGCGATCATCTTCGTAATGTCGCCGTGCTGGTAGTGCGCCATCTCGTGCGCCATGACCACCTCAATTTCGTCCTCCGCAAATCTGTCCAGCAACGTGTCGCCGAGAATAATGCGCTTCGTGCTGCCGAGTCCCGCGAAGGCCGCGTTGGCTTTCTTCGTCTTCTCGCTCATCCCCATCCGATAAACCCCGAGAACCTTCGCGCCGACTCGTTGCGCGAGCGCCGTGAGCTTCTCTCGCAGCGGCTCGTTTTCCAAGGGCTGCAATTTGTAGAACAACGGCAGAATCAGCACCGGAAACAGCGCCGACATCGCCACGCCGAACACCAGGAAGAAAAGTCCCGCGCCGACCCACCACCACTCGCCGGCACGTCGCAGGAGGAAGTACAACACGTCCAGCACCGCGACACTAAGGAGCAAATTCAACCCGAGGGACTTGAGTTCATCGAACGCCCACGCGCCCAGGCTTTCGTTGGAGAGCCCAAATTTGTGTTCGAGATGATAGTCGCCAAAATAGTTGAGCGGCAGGAACAGCAACTTGGTCGCGCTAACGACCACGGCGCCGTAAATCGCGACGTGGATCCACGGGTTCCGTGAGATGTTTTGCGCCACATTGGCCAGCGTGTCCGAACCTTCCCAGTGGAGAAAAGCGACCAGCAGCAGGATGGTATAAACCGTCTCCACCACGAAGACAGCGTTGTGAATCGCCTCGTAGCGTTTGGCGCGTTGTTGTTGGCTGGGTTCGTCCATTTCGGCACTCGGCGAGCGCCGCTAGAGATTGTCAATGCCGAGGATGCCGAGCAGGCGCGCGAGATCGTCGTTTCCGTAATACTCGATCTCGATGCGGCCCTTTTTCTTGCCGTGATAAACGCTGACGTGGGTGCCGAGCTTCTGCTGCAGTCGCTCTTCGACCGCCAGGACATGAGTCGATTTCGCGACTCCACCGAGTGTGCGCGCGCGTACTTTCGCTTCACCCTTCAGCTGTTCCACGAGTTGCTCCGTCTCACGCACCGTGAGATTGCGCTTCAGCACGCGCTCGGCAACCAGCCGCTGCTCCGCCGGGTTGGCCAGCCCCAAAATCGCCTTGGCATGGCCGACGCTGAGCCGGTTGTCGGCAATCCACGACTGCACTTCCCCCGGCAAACCGAGCAAGCGCATCGAGTTCGCCACCGCCGCACGGCTGCGTCCCACTTTTTCGGCGATTTGTTCCTGGGTCAGCTTGAACTGCGTGGAAAGTTGTTCGTAAGCCCGCGCTTCTTCCACCGGATTGAGATCTTCCCGCTGCAGGTTTTCGATGAGCGCGATTTCGAGCGCTTCCTGGTCATTCGCTTCGCGCACAATGGCAGGAACCGTCGTTAGCCCCGCTTCACGTGCCGCCCGCCAGCGGCGTTCGCCCGCGATCAGTTCATAGCGGTGCGCGCCATCGGTTGCACCCAATGGCCGCACCAGCAACGGCTGAATGACGCCACGTTGCTTGATGGAATCGGCCAACTCACGGAGTTGCTCCGGATCAAAATCAGTACGCGGCTGAAAGCGGCTGCGTTCAATCGTGTCGATGCCGAGGTAGCGAACCGCATTACGGTCGTCGCCATTGGTGCTGACCGGTCTCGAACCAAGTGGTTGGACTACGTTTGTCGCGGGAGGTGCGGTGGCTACTTCGACATGAGGAGGTTCGGCTGCCACGCTACGAACGACCCCGCCGCTGATTAACGAATCCAGTCCCCTGCCCAACGCCTTCTTTGTCATGGTGGAAATCCCACCTCCTTATACCGCCGTATTTAGCTGGAAACCAACGCCATGTCGAGCAGAAACCACGCTTACGCCATCGAGTCATGTGTATTTCTGTGTCGGTATTCTTCCTTGAGGAAAAGAAGTGAAAGTGCTTCCATGAGATTTATCAAATGAGCAGCACGAGCCCAAATCTAAAGGACGACGGTTGGGAACTTGAAAGTGCGGTCGAGCGCCACCTTCGGCACCCGGGAAAGTTCCAAATACCGGACGAGCATGACCGCACGCATCTAACAATCGGCAGCAGGGCCAAGCTGTTATTCTTACTACGTGGACACGATAAAACCGGCGACTATGTGCAATGTGAAAAAATGTGGGTCAGTTTAATAGAGAGTTCGGCCGCGGGTTACGTCGGAATCTTGGAATCGCTCCCAGTCACTTCGAACACCCTTGCACCTGGTGCTCGTATTGTTTTTCAGCCTTGCCACATGGCTGGCACATTTATAACCAAGTCCGACCCACGACATCCCGAATTCCAACAGGATGAAAATCCAAAAGCAGGAGATCCTCCGATATGATTACTCGAAGAGATATGATCGTCGCTGCCGCCGTCGCTTGCGCAACCGTCACTGCCGTGACTTTTGCCGATTCTGTCGCCACTCCGATCCTCCATTCGTCCGTTTTTAATTGGAGCGACTCCAAGTCCGAGGCCACCAAATACGGCGCCCGCCATCAAGTCTTCGACTCCCGCACAGCGATCCTCGACCAGCTTGAGGTTCACGTCACCACACTCAAGCCCGGCGAGATGCCGCACGCCGGGCACCGACATTCCGCCGAGGAATTAGTCATCGTCATTGTAGGCACTCTGGAAGCGGTGCAGAATACTACCACCAACACCGCGGGCCCGGGTGCCGTTATATTCCAAGCCTCCAACGAATATCACAGCCTGCGAAACGTCGGCCAGTCGCCGGCCACCTATTACGTAATCAAGATCGTGCCTCCGGGCGTGAAGGACGATACGAAATAATACGGATCGCACCGACCGGGACTCTGGTTCCTCATCATGGCACAGTCCACTGACATAATCCGTTGCGGCTGGTCTTTGGGCCATCCGTTGATGATCGAATATCACGACACGGAATGGGGCGTGCCGGTGCATGATGATCGCAAGCTCTTCGAATTTCTCGTGCTGGATGCCACCCAAGCAGGCTTGAGTTGGCGGACGGTGTTGCTAAAGCGCGAAAACTATCGGAAGGCCTTCGACAACTTCGACGCTGGGAAAGTAGCGCGCTACACCGACAAACGTGTCGAGAAGCTGCTGAAAGATCCGGGCATCATTAGAAATCGGTTGAAGGTGCGCTCGGCCGTAACAAACGCGCGGGCGCTCTTAAAAGTACGCGACGAATTCTCTTCATTCGACCGTTACATCTGGCGATTCGTCGATGGCAAGACCCGCGTCAGTCGTTTCGAGTCGATGAAACAAATCCCCGCCACTTCCGAAGAATCCGACGCGATGAGTAAGGACCTGAAACTGCGCGGTTTCAACTTCGTCGGCTCTACGATCTGCTACGCCTTTATGCAGGCGGCTGGCATGGTAAACGACCATCTCGTCACCTGTTTCCGCTACCACGAAGTACAACGCTGACCACGGGCCTTGTCACGCGCCGGGGTTGTGCTACACTGTAATCCCAATGAAGATTCGCTCATTGGGGGTGATTCCCGCCCGCTACGGCGCCCAACGGTTTCCCGGCAAGCCGCTCGCCATGATTGCCGACAAAACCCTCGTGCAACGCGTCTACGAACAGGCCGCCAAGGCGAGGCACCTCGATAAGGTCATTGTCGCCACTGAAGACACCCGCATTCTTGAAGCTGTCGAAGCGTTTGGCGGCGATGCGATGCTCACCTCTCCCGACTGTGCCACCGGCACCGATCGCGTGGCCGAAGTTGCGCTCGCATACGACTGCGACCTGGTCGTGAACATCCAGGGTGACGAACCACTCATGCGCCCCGAGATGATCGACCAACTCGTCGAAGCCATGCAAGCCGACACCAAATGCGTCATGGGCACGCTGGCGCGCAAGTTGGAGTCCGCCGCCAATCTCGATAATCCGAATGTCGTGAAAGTTGCGCTCGCCCAAAACGGAAATGCCCTGTACTTTTCCCGCAGCCGTGTCCCGTTCGTTCGCGACGCCACCTCGGGCGACTCAACGGAGTGGCTGAAACTCGCGAAGTTTTACAAGCACCTGGGCATCTATGCGTATCGACGCGAGTTCCTGTTGAAGTTTGTACGACTCCCACAGAGCGAGTTGGAAAAAACCGAGAAGCTGGAACAGTTGCGAGCGCTGGAAAACGGCTATTCGATCAAGGTGTTGGTCACGCCCCATGATTCCATCGGCGTGGATCGGCCCGAGGATGTTGAGTTGGTGGAAGAAATCTTGAGAGCTCAAGCATGAAATACATTTTCGTCACCGGTGGCGTGATCAGTTCCCTCGGCAAGGGGTTGACGGCCGCGTCGATCGGTACGCTGTTAGAGAATCGCGGACTGAAGGTCACGCTCGCCAAGTTTGACCCGTACCTGAATGTCGATCCCGGTACAATGAACCCGTTTCAGCACGGCGAGGTGTATGTGACCGATGATGGCGCCGAAACCGATCTCGACCTCGGCCACTACGAGCGGTTCACGCACGCGAAACTCTCGCGGCTCAACAATCTCACCAGCGGCCAGGTGTACGCGCGGATTATCGAGAAGGAACGTCGCGGCGACTACCTTGGCAAAACAGTGCAGGTCATCCCGCACGTCACCAACGAAATCAAAGATCGCATCCGCGAAGTCGGCAAGAAAAGCGGAGCCGACGTTTTGATTATCGAGATCGGGGGCACGATCGGCGACATCGAAGGGCTCCCGTTTCTGGAAGCGATTCGTCAGTTCGCGC